>JACMIM010000643.1 GCA_014381165.1 Roseiflexaceae bacterium | reverse complement strand
CGGTCGAGCAGCACGCCCACGGTCGAGAAAGCCACGCCGAGCGCGACCGGCGCGTACAGCCGCAGCACACGCCGCACACCTGGGTGCTTGAGATCGAGCACAGGCCGGTAGGACGCGCCACGCAGCCCCGGCAGTTGGAGCACAACCTGGAGCAGTGCGCCGATCAGCACGCCTGCGACCAGTGCGAACGGCCCCAGGAAGGGCGTCAGCAGCAGCGCGCCAATGATAATCCCGATATTGTAGGCGCTGGTCGTAAAGGCCGGCAGCAGAAACTTTTGGCGGGCGTAGAGCAGCGCCGTGATCAGGCCGGACACGCCGGTCAATACCACTGCCGGCATGAGGCCACGCACCATCGCCGCCGCCTCGCCAGACAGGCCTCGCTCGGCAAAGCCGCCGCCGGTCAGCGCGATCACTGGCTCGGACAGCAGCGCCAGCAGCAGGGCCAGCGCCGCCAACACCAGCAGCGCTAGGTTGATCACGGTCGAAGCGACGTGCCAAAACTCGCGCTGGTCGCCTTCGGCATACTCGCTGAACACCGGCACCAGCGCCGCGCTGATCGCCCCACTGATAAGCAATTCATAGAGCTGGTTGGGAATGGCCGAGGCAATTCGAAAGGTATCAACGCCCAACCCAAAGTTCGCGCCGATCACTGATTCACGCACAAGACCAAGCGCGCGGCTGGCGATGTTGCCAGCGGCAATCAGTAATGCGGCTAGAGCGATCCGCCGCGTGGTCGATGTAGGGGAAGGTTCAGCCATCACTGCTGGCACGGCGGCCTTGGAAGGGCAGAGAAGCCGTACACTTATGGGGCTGCCTTTGCGGAAGCGGTTGCCTCGCCATTCACAAAGGTATTGACCAGCCGACTGAAAGCCTTTTTATCGTTGATAAACAGATAGTAAGGATTGGGCTGCTCGGCCAACATCGAAGGTTTGATGCTGTACTGCTCGACCGAGCGGATGTTGATGTCCGGCGCGATCCGTGCCAGGCTCACCATTTCACTTAGTGCGATATCGTATGTAACATAGTCGCGCAGTGCGTCGGTGTACTCATCCACATTCGTGACTTGCGTGTACAGCCCTTGGTCAAGGATGGTGTCGAAAATCGCCATCAGCATCTCTTGCTGGCGCGACTGCCGCCCAAAGTCGCTGTCGGCGTGGCGGGTGCGCGCATAGATCAGTGCGGTCTCGCCATCCATCTTCTGCTCACCGGTTTTGAACGACACTTTCATCGTGCGAATGTCGCCAGCATAGGCATCGCGCGGGTAGGTGGGGTCATAGATTGCTTTTGGCACATCGATTGTCACGCCACCGAGCTTATCGATCAGCTTCTCGAAGCCCTCGAAGTTGATCAGCATAAAATGATCGATCTTGAGGCCAAGCAGCTTGCCGACCGCCTCTTTGGCCAGCGCGGGGCCGTAACCTTTGCCCAGGCGCTTCTCGCCCAAGTAGAAGGCGGTGTTGATGCGCAGCTGTTCGTTGACCCGCGGAATAGTCATCGCCAGGTCGCGTGGCAGCGAAAGCATGCTGACACGCTTGGTGGCAAAGTCGACCCGCAGCACGATCATGGCGTCGGTGCGCGCAATGTCCTCGCCAATCCGTGCATCGGTGCCCATCAGCAGAAACGTCATCGCTGCATCAGGTAGCGGAAGGATGGTCGGCTCAAGATCAGGTATTGCGGTTGGCGCGGGGCCGGACACAACACCCGGTGCCCCAAGCGGCAGGTTCATTGCGGTCGCTTCTGGCAGCACCACAATGTTATCAGGAATTTCGACGGGTGGGATCGACATCACAATGATATTGTCGGCGGCGCGTTTGACATCCATGCCAATACTCAGACCGATGCCAAAAATAACGACCGCAACGAACCCAAGCATGCTCAGAATCATGCGTCGGCTGGGACGCTTCATAACTACTCTCCGTTCGGGGCTGGCTGCCTCGCTTGGTATGGCAACATGCGTACCAGCGCCCTCGGCTCGCTTCTACAAGCGGCAAAAGCACAAAGTGGGGAACAGCTCGTTGGTTCTACAATGTGTACTATAGCACACAGCATCGTAATAGTAACTGTAGCACTGCTGAGGGAAAGATGAAAAGGCCTTTTTTGCTAGGCCAGCTCCCCCAGCTGGTCGCGCAACTTGGCCAGGCTGGCGCGGGCGGTTTCCAGACCCTCGCGCTCACGCTGGACAACGGCAGCCGGGGCTTTGTCGACAAAGCTGCTGTTGGACAGCCGGCTCTCGCGCCGCATCAGATCGGCCTCGGCGCTATCGAATTCCTTTTGTAGTCGGATTCGCTCCGCAGCCAGGTCGACCATGCCAGCCATCGGCACGAACACCTCGATATCACGCACCACCAGCGTGGCCACGCCGGCTGGCTTCTGGGCGATCCGCTCGACGATCATCAGTTGGGCGTCGGCGATGCGAGCCAGCCGCGCGATCTGGGCGCGCTGGCCTTCCAGCAGGCCGGTGCGCCCGCCCGCCGCAATCGTGGCGGCGATCAAGCGAGCAGGCTCGACTTTGTACTCGCTGCGGATGTTGCGCACACCCACGATCAGCTCCTGCACCAGCGCCCAATCACGCTCGGCTTCGTCGCTGATCAGGCGGGCGTCGGTCTGCGGGTAGGCGGCCAGCATGATCGTGTGTTCCGGGAGCTGAAGCGCCGGGCCAGTGGGTTCTGGTGTTTGCGGATTTTGCGGTGTTGTTAGGTATTGCCATGCTTCCTCGGTAACAAAGGGCATGAACGGGTGCAGCAACCGTAGCGAGCCTTCAAGCACACTGCCGAGCACGGCGCGGGTGGCCTGTTGCTGCTCGGCAGCGCCATCGAGTTGCACCTTGGCGAGTTCGACATACCAATCGGCGAACTCGCTCCACAGAAAATCATAAATCTGCCGCCCGGCCTCGCCGAAGTTGGAGGCCAGCATCAGCCGATCAACCTCGCCCACCAGCCGGTTGTAGCGCGAGAGAATCCAGCGGTCGGCCAGTGAACCAGCGGTCAGGGTTCGGGGGTCAGAGTTAAGCTCGGAAGGTTCCTGAGTTTCTAATCGCTGAACCCTGACCCCTTTCGAGATCACGAAGCGCGTGATGTTCCAGATTTTGTTGGCGAAGTTGCGCGCCGCCTCGATACGCTGCGGGTTCAGGTTCACATCCTGGCCGGGTGTACTGCTGGTGGCCAGCGTAAAGCGCAGCGCATCGGTGCCTTGTTGATCCATGATATCGAGCGGATTGGCGACATTGCCATAGGTTTTCGACATCTTGCGGCCATGCTCGTCATGCACCAGGCCGTGCAGGTAAATCGTGTGGAAGGGCGGCTGCTCGGTCAGGTAGCAGCCCATCATCATCATGCGGGCAACCCAGAAAAACAGGATATCGTGGCCGGTTTCCAGCACACTGGTCGGGTAGAAATAGTCCAGATCGGGCGTCTGGTCGGGCCAGCCCAGCGTGGAGAACGGCCACAAGCTGGAAGAGAACCAAGTGTCCAACACATCGGGATCCTGGTACACGCCCTCGCCCTGTGGATCGGGATCGTCCGGCCCTGGCACGATCAGCTGGCCCTCGGCGGTATACCAGACCGGAATGCGGTGGCCCCACCACAACTGGCGGCTAATGCACCAATCCTGAATGTTGTCGAGCCAGTGGAAGTAGACCTTCTCGAAGCGCTCGGGGATGATCTTGGTTTGGCCAGAGCGCACGGCCTCCAGGGCCATAGTAGCGGGTTGCTGCATACGCACGAACCACTGCTCGGATAGCAGCGGCTCGACCACCTCGCCGCCGCGCTGGCTGATGCCAACCGACATGGTGTGGGGCTTCGTATCGACCAGCAGCGCTTCTTTTTCCAGGTCGGCCAGCACATTCTTGCGCGCCACAAAGCGATCCTGGCCAGCATACGGCCCGGCTTCGGCGTTCAGCGTGGCATCCTTATTCATGATATTGATCATGGGCAGGTTCTGCCGCAACGCCACCTGGTAGTCGTTTGGATCGTGAGCGGGCGTGATCTTGACCACGCCAGTGCCAAAAGCTGGGTCGGCGTACTCGTCGCCGACGATCGGGATGACGCGACCCACCACCGGCAGCAGCACGCTACGGCCAATCAGGTGCTTATAGCGCGCGTCCTCTGGATTGACCGCTAGGGCCACATCGCCCATCAGCGTTTCGGGCCGCGTGGTCGCCACAGTCAGGTACTCGGTTGCAAACGCGGCCCAGGAGCCGGAGGCCCAAGGCTGAGGGCTGAGAGCTGAGGGCTGAGGGTTGAGGGCTGAGGGCTGAAGGTCGGCGCTGTCCGAACCCTTAGCCCTTAGCCCTAAGCCCTCAACCATTATTTCCGGCAGCACCGGGTAGCGAATGTAGTACATGCTCACCTGGCGTTCCTCGTGCTCGACCTCCAGATCGGAGACGGCAGTCTGGAGACCGGGCGACCAGTTGATCAGGCGCTTGCCACGGTAGATCAGCCCATCGTCATAGAGCTGCTTGAAGGCCGTGCGAACGGCGCGCGACAGACCAGCGTCCATCGTAAAACGCTCGCGCGACCAGTCGCAGCTGAAGCCCAGGCGGCGCATCTGATTCTGGATTTCGCCACCGTATTTTTCTTTCCACTCCCAGGTGCGGCGCTCGAACTCCGCGCGCCCGATCTGTTCGCGGCTGGTGCCTTCGTTGCGCAGCATGCGCTCGACCTGAAGCTGAGTAGCGATACCGGCGTGATCGGTACCGGGCAGCCACAGCGTCGGGTCGCCCAGCATGCGGTGCCAGCGCGCCATCACATCCTCGATAACGTACATCGCGTGCCCGACGTGGAGTTCACCTGTAATGTTAGGCGGGGGTAAGGCAATCACAAACGGTTTACGCGTGGGGTCGATGGTTGGTGTGAAGAAGCCGCACGATTCCCACCACTGGTACAGGCGCTGCTCGACCTGCTGCGCCTCGTAGGCCTTCGCCATCTCGGCGGGGCGCTGTAGTTGCTGGTTGGCCATAGTTCAAGCTTTCTCAAGCATTAATTACATATTCTGTTGTGGATTATACCTGTTTTCGCAGCCAGCGCAAAAAGGCGTAGCCCGTGCCATCGTCCGCGCGCCAAGTCATGGCTTGAAACCGGTAGGGCCACGCCGCGCCAAGGCTACGCGGGGGCCAGCCCCGCGTGTACAAATCGCTGAGGCTACAGCACATCCGAAAGCTTGCGCACCTCAAAGCCCATCTCGGCAAAGCGATCCAGGATGAGCGGCAAGGCCTCGGCGGTGAGTGCGCTGCCGCAGTGCGCCAGGATGATCGCGCCGCGCAGCTGTTCTGGGGTAAGCTTGCCGGTTACGCGCTCAAGCAGGAATTGCGCGCTCTTCGGCTCGCCAACCGAATCCAGGCTGTCGAGCGTCCAGAGGATCGGCAGATAGCCCTCGCTTTGGGCGATCTCAAGCACGCGGGTGTCATACGCGCCGTAGGGCGGGCGGAAGAACGGCCTCGTGGTCGCGTTCTCGCCAGCGATGGCACGCAGCAGCGCCTCGGTTTCGCGCAGCTCGGATCGGATGGCGTTGTCGTCGAGCTTGGTCAGGTCGGGGTGATTCAGCGTATGATTGGCCAGTTCGTGGCCGTCGGCAACAATCTGGCGGGTCAGGTCGGGGTTCTCACGAATCCATGTGCCAGTTAGGAAGAAGGTCAGCCTGACGCCGCGCTCGCGCAGCGTGGCCAGCATAAAGGCCACCGGCTCGGCACCTGCGCCCGCGTCCAGGGTCAGCGCGACCCAGGGCCGCTCGGCGCGGCCATGCTGCACCAACTGGGGCGCGCTGGCGAGCGTGGCAGTGCTCCCAGCCAGTTGCGGCACGATCAGCGCGCGTCCGGCGGCGGGTTCGCCAACTAGCCGATTGTAGCTAGCGATCAGCGCGGGGGCGCTGCCCGTCGCCCCCGCGATGCTGGCCAGCGTCTCGCCCTTGGCGGCGGT
>JACMIM010000077.1 GCA_014381165.1 Roseiflexaceae bacterium | reverse complement strand
TAACGTGTGTATCTGGTTCAACCGTGCGCTCGGCCGCGAACCGCTCGCCTTCGCCGAGCTCATCGACTGGTAGGCCGCCCTAACTCACACCAAACATAATATGTCACGCTATAAGTGGTCAATGCTCTGTAATGCGCGTTCATGCTCAGAAGAAGAATCTGGGCAGATCCACGGATTTGGCCGACTGCTGTCTATTTCTGTGTCGCCTCGCATGACCGACACAGACTGTCTGGTCAACGCAGACGCGCACCTGCTCTGCAAGCTGGCTGGCCAGATCCCCCAGTGACGGTTGGTGCCGTGATGCTCACTGGCTATGCTCACCCCCAACGAGATCGCCATGGCGCCCTGGCCTCTCATCTTGACTGCTTTCCCGTGCATGGTCTCGGACGGAGGAGATGATGGCTGCTGATCTGTTCATCCCGGTGTATCGCTCACTCCTGTCGGACATCTCCCTGGCCGAGCGCTTGTTGCCAGAGTATGACCTGCCTCCGGGTGCGACCTGCCATTTCTGGAACCAGAGCATCAACGACACGTATCTGGTGCGGGCCGGCACGACCCGCTGGATGCTCCGAATCGGTCCTGCACAACGGCGCTCAGATGAGCAGGTGGCCGCCGAAATCGAGCTGCTCCATTTCCTGCACGACCGGGGTCTGCATGTCCCGCAGCCAATTGTGCTGCGGGACGGCGGCGTTGTACGTCGGCTGGCTGCCGCAGAAGGGCCACGCCAGGCCGTGCTCTTCACCTATGTACCGGGAGTGGGGTATACTCCAACCGCGACGAATAGCTATCGCTATGGTCAAGCCATTGCCCACTTCCACAGTGCCACCGACAGCTTCCCGCACACCCGACCGATCTGGCGCTTCGAAACCACTGAGCTTCTCGATCGGCCACTGGAGCTGCTCCACCCCTGGCTCGCCAATTGGCCAGCCGATTATGCGTTTCTGGCGGCGCTCGTGGGGCGCCTGCGCCCGCTGCTTGCGGGTCTTCCACAGGCAGCGCCGATCTACGGACTGTGCCATGGCGATCTGAACAACGGCAACTTCCACCTGATCGACGACGATCACTGGGCGTTGCTCGATTTCGAGTATATCGGCTACGGCTGGCGGGTGTTCGACATCGCGACCTTTTTCAACAACCAACTCAACCAGGAGGGATACAGCACGCAGACGACTGGCCTATTGGACGCGTTCCTCGCGGGCTACCAATCGATCCGGCCGCTCAGCGCGATGGAGAGATCGATGCTTCCAGCATTTGTCGCACTGCGCCAGCTCTGGTTGTGGGGTATCTCGATGACCAACCGGCCTATGGTCGGGCTCGGTGTGTTCGAGCAGTGGATGCGCGAGATCAGTCTCCCAACCTTGAGGGCGTGGGTGGATGAGGCGCTCGAGCGCGCAGAATACTGAGCCCGTGTTCTCTGAGCAGCGCCGCGTGCCGCACCTGCAGCAGCGGATGGCTGAGGCGAATACGAAGCACCGCAACGCGACGCATTGAAGTACGCGCTCTGACTCAGCACTTGCGCCACGCGGAACTCGGTCAGTTGCCGAGCATGAAATCGAGCATCAGCTCGTGCGCCGCTTCGACCAAGTGATCGCCATTCGCTGTCTGGCAACCTGCGCGCGGGCGACCGACAACAAGGCTGTTTCCCCAGGCCCGGCGATCACGTCTCCCACGAACATCGACGGAGCGAGGAATGCTGCGGCGACGGGCAGCAGGTCTCCTGCTGCCATACCTATCGATGTCGCATTGCACACCATCTCGCAGCCCGTATTGGAGATCGCCCTGCTTGCGCCGGAACGTACGTGCCATGCCTCATGGGCGTGGCCTATGGCTCGGTAACTGCTTGTTCAAGCCACCATGCACGTGCCCATCTGAGAGACTCTTTGAAAAGTATTAGGGCGCGCTATGTCGTCTGTAAGTTCGGTTTGATAACCAGTTCCTAGCCGCGTAGGGGCAAGGAGGGTACCCAATCGTTCTAGCCCCACCTATGCGTGGGTACACGCTGACGGAGGCTGCGCCTTCCTCGCAGAAGACTGAGCCTTTGTGGACGTAGCGGCAGAGCATCGCGATGTTCTTGTGGCCGAGCTGGACGTGATGAACCGCTTGCTCACTCCGGCTAGTGCCGCCACGGCCACTAGCCCCGCTCGTATGCTGTAGCCGCTGTAGTTCTTGGCGTCAATGCTGGCCTGCCGTTTGTTCTTACTGGTAACGAAGCTGGCGCGCAGCGTGCGTATACGCATCAACGCTGGTCGTCGCCGCGACACCCCTGATTGTGCATAACGGCGACCTAGTCACCGTCGACGCGGGTTAGTGAAACCGCGCCAATACATCTTCACCCAGACGCCGCACACGCTCAGGATCCGTCACCGCCCCGCAGTCGAGAATCAGGTGCGTGACCCCAACATCGATATACGACTGGAGCTTGGCGATCAGCGCTCGCGAGCCAGCGGCGTCGGCAGGTGCTGGAACCTCAAGCTGTGTGCTTTTCACGATCGTTGCGCTATCGCGTCCCACATCGGCGCAGTGCTTCTGCAAAACCTCAAGCTTATGCGCGTATGAGTCGGGCGCGCCGCTGTAATCCCACCAGTCGGCCAGTTCGGCAACGAGGCGCAGCATCAGTTTCTCGCCACCACCACCGACCATGATCGGCGGG
>JACMIM010000076.1 GCA_014381165.1 Roseiflexaceae bacterium | reverse complement strand
TAAAACTGCGCAGGATGTAGAGCGCTTTCTTGGCCTCACGACGGTCGGCGCGATTCCGCTGGTGGGCGCGGACAAACCAGGAACGCTACGGCGTGCAGCTAATAACCGGCGGGCACGCGCGACGTAGGGCGAGGGTTTTCCTTGCTGGCCGGGCGAAGCATCTGCTGCTGGCTGGAAGCCTGATACGATCAAGTAAGATTCGGCAAGCGGCAGAATCGTGCCGATTTAGGCGGGCAGATGCTTCGCCCCAACTGGTTCGTCGCCATATTTCAATAGGCAGATGCTTTGCCCCAACCGGGTTCGTCACCATATTTCAGTACGCAATACGCAATGACACACACTGAGACACAGCTGATCACGCTGCGCGACCCGCGCTCGCCCGCCGCCGAGGCCTACCGAACGCTGCGCACCAACATCCAGTTCTCCAGCCTGGACAATCCGCTGCACACGTTGCTAGTCACCAGCACCGCGCCAGACGAGGGCAAGTCGACCACGATCTGCAACCTGGCTGTTGCCATGGCCCAGGCCGAGCAGCGCGTGATTCTGGTCGAGTGCGATTTGCGCAGGCCCTCGTTGCACACGCTGTTCGGCCTGCCCAATGAGCAGGGGCTGACCAGCCTGATCCTGGAGGCCGACCAGCCGCTGCTGCCGCTCCATGCCACCGAGGTACCTGGCCTGATGCTGCTGACCAGTGGGCCGCTGCCGCCCCGCCCCGCCGATATCCTCGGCTCGCGGCGCATGGAGCAGCTGATCGCGCGCCTGCGTGGCGAGGCCGACGTGATTCTGTTCGACACGCCGCCGGTCGTGGCTGTCACCGACGCCGCAGTGCTGGCTACACGGGTCGATGGCGTGCTGCTGGTGCTCCAGGCCCACAAAACCAGCCGCGAGCGCGCCCGCCAGGCCCGCCAGATTCTGGAAAAAGTCAAAGCCAACATCATTGGCGTTGTGCTCAACGGCGCTGACGCCGAGCAAGGCTACGGCTACTATTGAAAGCTTAGGAGTTACGCAGTTGCCCAAAAGCTTTCATTTCGCCTGCGGCGAGCGTGGTAATAATTCAGGACTTTCGCTTGCTACCAAAATTTACGCTTTTCTTAGCAGTTTTTTGCGCCGCAGCGCAAAAAACTGCTAAGAAAAAACAATTCCTTGCCCGCCGCAGGCGAAAAAGACTCTTTAAGCGAAAGTCCTGATAATTCATCATTGTTTCGTTTTTCGGTGCAAAGCACCAAAAGACGAAACAAAAGAGATAGATGTTCCATACTGCCGCAAGCTGAAGTCGCCAACTGCGTAAGTTCTAAAGCTGTACAGTTTGTTGTTCTTTTTTCTGGCTTCGCCAGAAAAAGAACAATAAACAAATCTATTGTGTATCAGAGTTCTCCACAAGTTCTATGATCGATCTTCACTCCCATATTATCTACGGTATCGACGACGGCGCACGAACGCTGGAGGAATCGCTTGCGCTGGGGCGCATGGCTGCGGCGGGTGGCACGCGCGCGATCGCGGCCACACCCCACGGCCCTGGCTCGGTCGCTAGCCGTGTGTACGATGCCGAACTGATCGCCGAGCGCGCCGCCGAAATCGAGGTCGCGCTGCGGGCACAGGGCGTTGAACTGCGCGTAGTGGCGGGCACCGAACTGAACTTCGACGCAAAGGTAGTGGAGGCGTTGCGCTACGGCCTAGTTGTTCCCTACGCTGGCACGCGCACTGTGCTGCTGGAGCCGACACATGGCTTCACGGCCTCGTTCGAGACGGTGGTATTTGCCATCCAGGCGCTGGGCTACCAGGTGCTGCTGGCCCACCCCGAGCGCGTCGCCGAGGTGCAGAGCGACCCAAACCGGCTCATTCCACTGATCGAGCGCGGTGTGCTGATGCAGCTGACCGCCGAAGCGCTGACTGGCGCACAGGGCGGGCGCATGCAGCGCCTGTGTGAAACGTTGGTGGCGCACCGCCTCATCCAGGTTATCGCAACCGACACCCACCGGCC
>JACMIM010000642.1 GCA_014381165.1 Roseiflexaceae bacterium | reverse complement strand
TCTTTCGCAACAATAGTTCGTGGGGCTTCGGCATGGCCGTTTACACCCGGCGCGACGATCTGTCATCGACGCCTGGCCGGTTTGGGTGGGACGGCGGCCTCGGCACATCTGCATATGCTGACCCTGCCGAAGATTTGGTTGGTATTCTGATGACACAGTGTGCATGGACGTCGCCGAGCGGCCCGCAGATCTGGAGTGATTTTTGGACGTCGGCGTACGCGGCAATCGATGATTAGATTACACCGTTGTATCTGAAACAGCGCCACGGATCAAGTTTTTGGTTGAAGCGCAGATACAAGCCACGTAGCCCATACCCTCTATGCTCCGAACACATACGACGATGCCGACGCTTGTTCCGGAGCGAAAAGCCGCAGCCAGCGGTTCGTCATTTGTACATTCCCGTTCGTACCATGTAAATCATTTCACCACGAGAGCGAAGCAGAAGGTGGGATTGTGTTCCCTTGTCATCCTTGCCGCCCACAGGGCGTGCGAGGTGGTGAGGGAACGCAATCGACCACGCGGCAGCGGTGGGGCAGGCGCTACGCGCCCCCAGCAGCGGCGGGGTGAGGCACGACCAGGGCTGAACCCGGAGCACGGCGCACCGCGCCACGCGAACCCCCGCACGCAGCGGACAGGCGTTGCTTTTTTCAGACGCCGCGCGTCGGTTCTGCAGCGCAGAAGAAAAAAGAGCCTGGGAGCGAGTACGGGGCGCTGGTGCTGGGGGCGCGCAGCGCCTGCCCCGCAGGGGCAATCGGGCGCGGTGGTGGGTGACGCCGCGTCGCCGAATGTGAGCGCGTGAGCGTGAACCCCGCTCCCGAGCGGGTCGGCGGCGGGTGCGAATCCCACCACCGTGCCCGAGAGTTGTAGGCAAAATCCGGTGTGTGTCACAAGCAAGGGCCACAAGCAAAGGTGGGTGTTGCTTGACAATGGTTGTATACTACAACTATATAGTTGTGCCGTCGAACGAGTGAGGCTATGGTTAAGCTGCCGAGCAGCCATGCGCTGCAAGATCAGATGATTGCGTTGATTCGCGCGTTCGGCCTGCACCGGCCCGAGACGACGCCGTGTGGCCAGCCGGTGACGGTTGCGGAAGCACACGCCTTGCTCGAACTCCAGCGTGATGAGCCGCTTTCGCAGCAGGAGCTTGGCCGACGGTTGTCGCTGGAGAAAAGCACAGTCAGCCGCCTTGTCGGCCAGCTCGAAGCGCGGCTGTGGGTTGAACGTCGGCGAAGCGAGGCCGACGCGCGTGTGTTGAATCTACGGATGACCACCGCAGGAGCGGACGCTGCGGCCCAGCTCTCGCTGGCGCGGGCTGCGAAATTTGACCGTATTTTGATGGCGATCCCGCCTGAGCAGCGCCAACAGGTCGTTGCGGCGCTGGAAACACTTGTGGAGGCAATGCGTGAAGACAACGAATCTGAGACATAGCGGAACAGGACGAATTTCACTGATCATCGGGGTGACCATAGTGCTCACGCTTGTAGTGACCTTTGCGCTGTTACTTGCAACGGGAGCAATAGCGCTCCCCGCACGACAAACAGAGGTCGCAGCACGTGGCGCGCAGGTGATGCCATTCGATCTTGAGAAAACGCAGCATGTGTTTGCTGATACCGAGGACGGGGGCATCCAACAGGTCGTGGCGCTTGACCCAAATGATGCAGCTCAGATCGCGCTTATCCGCCAGCATCTGCTTGAGGAAGCCGAGAAGTTTCGGCGCGGCGACTTCGCCGACCCGGCCAGTATTCACGGCTCGTCCATGCCAGGGCTTACCGATCTTCGTACCAGCGTGGGCAAGATCGATATTGTTTACAGCGAGCTTCCAAATGGCGCGCAGCTCCAGTATACAACTATCGACACAACCCTGGTGATGGCGCTGCACCACTGGTTCCAGGCGCAGGTGTCCGATCACGGTGCCCACGCAATTGAGCAATAGGTGGCATTGCAGCTACCTGCCACCGTGGCTACCACAATCGGTGAATACGTGGATCGCTTATGCGGCACCTGGTTGCTTCGCCGTTGCCCGCATAAAGCCGACCAACGGGTGCCGGCACGCTTGCACCGATTGGTGCCGGCACGCTTGCGGTGGCGCCGAGCGGCTACCAGGGCATGATTCGGTAGGCTGGCCCTGCTCACATTCCTCAGCAGTGTGAGCATGGTTATCGCCGCCCGCGCGTCGCGTTGAGCGGCACGCGAGCTGGTCATCTGGCTGGCTGGGCGGGCGCCAAGCCATCGTGGAGCAAGCCTTCGACGCGGGCGCGGAGTTGGTCGCGCACGTCGCGGAAGGCTTGGAGTTGGTCGGTTGCCGCAGCTCGCGCTGGGTCGGGAACGCTCCAGTGATAGGTTATCGGCGCGCTGACCTGGGCGCTCCGTTCCTCACGCGCGCGGTCGCACACGGTAATCACGGCGGCAGGCTGGACATCGGCAAACATGCTCACCCGCTTGGCCTGCTGGTAGCCAATATCGATGCCCGCCTCGGCCATAACTTGGGTGGCCAATGGGTGCAGCGTTTTCGGCACGGTGCCTGCGCTGCGCGCGGGCACACGCCCCCCGCTGAGCGCGCGCAGCCAGCCTTCGGCCATTTGCGAGCGGGCGCTGTTTTCGGTGCAGAGAAACAGTACCGGTGCGCTGATCGTCGTGGGTTGCTCCACCGCTGCGGCCAAGCCAAAACTTGTGCCAAAGGCGGCATACAGCTCGCGCATGGCGCTCAGATCCAGGCCGTAGTAGACCACCCGCGCGTCGGCCTCGCTGCGGCGCATGTGGACCAACCCGGCCTGACGCAGCACGCTCAGATGATACGACACCAGATTCTGCGGCTGGTGCAGGGCCTGCACGAGTTCGCCAACCTGCCGGTCACTCCAGCGCAACTGCTGCGCCAGGCTCCAGCGCAGCTCATCCGTCAATAGTTTGAGCGTTTCGAAGCCACGTTCGTTTGGTACATCGGCGGTAATCATGGGTCCTGTCCTACAATTGAAAGCCGCACTCACTGCGTGTTTATAGTCTATTCGCCCATATCGCCAAGCGCAATTGGCCTAGTTCGCGCACCCGTATGCGTGGGCAGCGCCAGCGAGATGCCGCCGGCGACCAGCACAAAGGCCACCGACGCCCACAAGCACGCGACCAACCCGCCATTGGTTCCATAGGTGATGCCGATTTGGTAGAGCAGCCCGGACAACACCGTGCCAACCAGCCGCCCGACCGCATTGGCCATGTAGTAGAAGCCAACATTCATCGCTACCTTGTCGCTATCGGTATAGGCCAGGATGAGATAGCTGTGAACGGCAGAATTCAGCGCAAACACCACCCCAAAGACCAACAACCCGCCGACCACGGCGACGGTTGGCGCGATGCGACCCATCAGCGCCAGCGCGATGGCGGCGGGGAAGACCGCCAGCACAAAGGCCAGCACGGTGGCGCTGCGGCCATCCGGTTCGCGCTGCCCCGCCTGTGAACGAATCAGGTTCGGCGTCATCGCCTGCACCACCCCGTAGCCGATCACCCAGATCGCCATAAAGCCACCTGCCATCCAGAAGCTCCAGCCGAGCACGCTGGCCAGAAACACCGGCAGGCCGACGACAAACCAGACATCACGCGACCCAAACAAGAACAGCCGCGCAGCTGCTAGTAGGTTGACCGCACGATTGTGCGAAAACATCTGGCGAAACTTTGCGCCCTTCGATGATTTGCCGAGTTCGCCCCGGATCAGCAGCGCACTCAGCACCAGGGCACTCAGCACCAGCGCTGCCAGGATGAGCAGGCCGCGCTGAAAGCCAACGGTCGCGAGTAAGAGCGCGCCGACGAAGAAGCCAATGCCCTTGATCGCATTCTTTGAACCGGTCAAGATCGAGACCCACGTGTAGAGCGCGCCTTGCGCCTCACCCGCCACCAGCTTGACCGCGCTCTTGCTGCTCATCTTGGTCAAGTCTTTGGCGATACCGGAAAGTGCCTGTGCGACCATTACATACGGCACGACTAACCATCCCTCGGGCACGAACGCCAGCATGGACAGCGCCCCGAGCTGCGTGCCCAGGCCCATGAACAGCGTCGTCTTCAGACCAAGCCGCTGGCCGAGATAGCCACCAAACAGGTTGGTCACCACGCCAAAGATTTCGTAGAACAGAAACAGCGAGGCGACGGCGAGCGTGCTGTAGCCGAGTTGGTAGAAATAGAACAGCACCAGCATGCGGATCGCGCCGTCGGTCAGCGTATCAGCCCAATACGCGCCGGTGACCAGCACGTAGTTGCGCAGATCGCCGCCCTGTTCGTTGGTTTGCGTTGCTTCCACTCTGGCCATCGCTAGGCTCCCAGGCTGCGCGCGACCGTGCGCCCCAGTTCGGCATAGCGGTTAGCGTAGCCCCATTCGTTATCG
>JACMIM010000641.1 GCA_014381165.1 Roseiflexaceae bacterium | reverse complement strand
CCGACGATGCACCTGATCAGTAACGCCGTGCTGACGCTGCTGCACCACCCCGACCAACTGGCGCGGCTGCGGGCCGCGCCGGAATTGATCGAGCCAGCGCTGGACGAACTCCTGCGCTTCGATAGTTGCGTACAGATGACATTTCGCTTTGTGATGGAAGATCTGACACTGGCGGGCAAGCGGCTGCACGCGGGCGACCATGTTGCCCTGGTGCTTGGCTCGGCGCTGCGCGACCCAGCCTATTGCGCGCAGCCCGAGACCCTTGACCTGGGGCGAGTCAATAACCGGCTGGCGTTCGGTTTGGGCATTCACTTCTGCCTGGGCGTGGCGTTGGCTCGCGCCGAAGGCCAAACCGCGCTTGCCACTGTGCTGGGTCGCATGCCTGCCTTCGAGTTGGAAACAGCAGATTTGGAATGGCACGATGCCGCCGCCGTACGCGGGGTTGTTTCGCTGCCGCTGGTATGTACACCGCATGGGTAGCGTGGATGGTGTACGCAGCGTCGCGAAGTTCGCACAGGACGTATGCGCGTTAACCACGCTACGCTTTTTCGGCCTTTGCGCGAGAAACGTGCGCTAGTTTGAGGAACACAATCATGGCACGAAAGACGTATATTACCGCTATTCGCGAGGCACTGGCTGAGGAAATGCGTCGCGACGAGCGCGTGTTTCTGATCGGTGAGGACGTGCGTTTGGGTGTATTTGCCGGAACGCGCGGCCTGCACGCCGAGTTTGGCGACAAGCGCGTGATCGACACGCCAATTTCGGAACTTGCCGTGGCGGGCGCGGGGGTTGGCGCTGCGGCCACCGGGTTGCGTCCGGTTGTCGACCTGATGTTTGGGACGTTTTTGTACCTCGCATTCGACCAGATCGCGAATCAGGCTGGAGCAATGCGCTATATGTTCGGCGGGCAAACGACGCTGCCGATGGTCTACATGGTTCAAAACGGCAGCGGCAGTAGCGCTGGACCACATCATAGCCAATCGGTTCACCCGTTTTTCATGAATATGCCGCTGATCAAGGTTGTGATGCCATCGACGCCCGCTGATGTCAAGGGCTTGCTCAAAGCCGCCATCCGCGACGACAACCCAGTAGTGTTCCTCAATCACCTGGCGCTTGGCGGCCAGCGCAGCGAGCTACCCGAGGACGACGCGATCATTCCGCTGGGCAAAGGCGAGATCAAGCGCGCCGGTGTGGACGTAACCATCTGTGCCGCCGGGTTGATGGTTCACCACGCGCTCAAAGCCGCATTGGCGCTTGCCACTGAGGGCATCGAAGCCGAGGTTATCGATCTGCGAACGCTGAAGCCGTGGGACGAAGCTCTGGTGCTCACCAGTGTCGCCAAAACTGGCCGCTTTGTCGCGGTGGACGAGAGCCACCCGGTTTGTGGCGCGGCCAGCGAGTGGGCGGCGACCGTGGCCGAAAAGGCGTTCCACGATCTGAAGGCCGCGCCGCAGCGGGTGAGCGCCAAGCCGGTTCCCATACCGTTCAGCCCAGTGCTAGAAAAAGCCGCCATCCCTTCGCCTGAAGATATTGTCGCGGCGGCAAAGCGAACGCTTGAAGAAGCATGATAGTTCGCGCAAAGGTGTAGAGAACGCAAAGAACAGCGCAGTCTTTCTTTACACGTTGCGTGAGCAATGGAAACATGATGCATGAAATTCTTCCCGAGGTGCGCGCATTCCTCGCCCGCGCGCAGAAGCTGCTGATCGGTGGCGAACATGTTCCCGCCGCGTCTGGCGACACGTTCGAGACGCTCGATCCGGCGACGGGCCTGGCGCTCGCCCGCGTCGCGGCGGGCGATGCCGAGGATATCGCGCGGGCGGTGCAGGCGGCGCGAACGGCGTTTCCGGCTTGGGCCGCGCTGATGCCCGCCGAGCGCGAGCGCCTGCTGCATCGCTTGGCCGATCTGATGGAAGCGCACCGCGCCGAGCTGGCCCAGCTCGAAACACTTGACAACGGCAAGCCGTATCGCGTTGCCTTCAACGTCGAAATGAACGTCGCGATTGGGCAGCTGCGCTACTACGCGGGCTGGCCGACCAAACTCACTGGCGAAACCTACGCGGTTTCCTCGCCCGATTTCCACGTTTATACCCGCCGCGAGCCGCTCGGCGTCTGCGCCGCGATCACACCCTGGAACTATTCGATTGTGATGGCGACGCAGAAGATTGGCCCGGCACTGGCTTGCGGCAACACGCTGGTGCTCAAACCTGCTGAGCAAACGCCGCTTGCCGCGCTGCGCCTGGGCGAACTAGCACTGGAAGCGGGTATTCCGCCAGGCGTGCTCAATGTGGTTACGGGGCTAGGCGAGACCGCAGGCGCGGCGCTCAGCCGCCACCCCGGCGTCGACAAGATTGCCTTCACCGGCTCAACCGAGGTGGGCCGCACGATTGCCGCCACTGCCGCCGCAACGTTGAAACACGTCTCGCTCGAACTCGGCGGCAAGTCGCCACTGATCATCTGGGACGACGCCGATCTCGAAGCCGCCGCCGAGGCTGCAGTCTGGGCGATTTTCAGCAACAGCGGCCAGAACTGTGTCGCCGGGTCGCGGCTCTACGTCCACACAAAGGTGTACGACCGGGTGCTGGAGGCAGTCGTGAAGCGCACGCGCCAGCTCAATGTTGGCCCTGGCCTGGCCGAGGATAGCGATCTCGGCCCGCTGATTTCGCAAGCGCAGCTCGACCGGGCGCTTGGCTTTGTCGAGCGCGGCGCGCTGGAAGGCGCGGCGCTGCGGACGGGCGGACATCGACTTGGTGGCGCGCTTGGCGCTGGCTACTTCCTTGAGCCAACTATATTCGACGGCGTGGCCGACGACATGGCGGTCGGCGCGGCGGAGATCTTTGGCCCGGTGCTCTCGGTCTTTGCATTCGAGGACGAGGACGACGTTGTACGTCGGGCCAACGCTTCACCTTTTGGGCTTGCGGCGGGCCTATGGACCAACCATTTAGCTCGGGCGCATCGCATGGCCGCGCGACTGCGGGCTGGTGTTGTCTGGATTAACACCTACGACTGGTTCGACCCGGCCGTGCCATTCGGCGGCGTCGGCCAGAGCGGCTATGGTCGGGAATTGGGTAGCCAGGTGATGGGCATGTACACCGAACTGAAATCAGTCTGGGTGAAGCTCTAGAATCCCACACAATGCCGTAAAGCATGCGAAGATGCAGGTCCTTCTCTGTGCGTTGTTTGCGGCATTGCCTGAGACAAACCGATCATGCTAACACTTGTCTGGGCCGAACTTGCGCTTCCTGATGCTCATTCCGTGCCGCAGACCCGCTTCGGCGTGCTGGTCGAGGGAAGCCGCATCCTCGAAACTGGCTCGTATGATGCGCTGCGCGAGCGCCACCCCAGCGTAGCAGTCGTCGGCGGCGAGGGGTTGTTACTCATGCCAGCAATGGTCGACAGTCACGATCATGGCCGTGGACTGGGTAGCGCTTCGCTGGGCGTGCCAGATGACCTGCTAGAGATTTGGTTGCCGGGCCTTTGGAACCAGCCCGTGATCGACCCGTATCTCGCCGCCGCCTACGATGGCTTGCGGCTGCTGCGTTCGGGCGTGGGCGTGGTTGCCCACAGTCACAACCCGCGCGATTGGCGTAACATGGCGGCCGAGGCCGAACTGACGCTGCGCGGCTATGCCGACGCGGGCATTCGCGTCGCCTTTCACCCGCCGATTGTCGACCAAAACCAGTTGGTCTACGCTGATCTTGAAGGTTTCCTGGCGCAACTGCCGAGCGATCTGCGCGCTCAGGCGCTACCCTTCGCCAACGCTGCGCCGCTGGAGCGCGCCGACTACTTCGCACTCTGCGCCGAGCTGTTCGCACGCTACCACGATCCGCAGCAGCACAATGTTCACATCCAGGTCAGTCCGGCAGGCGGCCAGTGGTGCAGCGACGAGCTGATCGTGGCGGCGGTCGAGTTTGCGCGCCAGCACGGCACGCGCGTGCAAATGCACATGCTAGAAACGCAATATCAGCGCGCCTACGCTGCCCGCTGCTGGCGCACGACCTTTGTTCGGCATCTTGACGAGATCGGCGCGCTTGGCCCCTGGATGACACTTGCGCACATGGTCTGGGCCGACGCTGGCGATTTCGCGCTGCTGGCCGAACGTGGCGTCGCCGTGGCCCACAACCCAAGTTCAAACCTGCGGCTTCGGAGCGGTGTCGCCGATGTGCCGGGCTTGATAAAGGCTGGCGTGACGCTCGGCATCGGGCTGGACGGCCATGCACTGGATGAAGACCAGGATTATCTGCGCGAGCTGCGGCTGGCCTGGACGCTTGCAAATCGGCCGGGCAGCGCATCGCCCACAATCTCGGCGCAACAACTGTTTCGCATGGCAACCAGCGGCGGCGTTGCGACGACATTCGGCGCGCACGCGCCGCTCGGTCGGATCGCACCTGGCTTGCTTGCCGATCTTGTGCTTGTCGATTGGAATGCCGTGCGCGGCGTGTGGTTCGCTCCTTGGGCCGATCCATTCGAGGCGCTGCTGCGACGCGCGACCGCAAGCTGTGTCACCCATGTCATGATTGGCGGGCGCTGGACCGTGCGCGACGCCCACTCGACCACCCTCGATGAAGCCGCCATTGTTGCGGCGATTCGCAGCGAGCTGGCGATGCAAAGCGACCCCACACGACGCCCGCATGCGCTGGTTGCGCGGGCGCTCGCGCCGTATCTGCGCCAGTTCTATGCCGCCTGGGAGGAAACCAAATGACCGCGACCTATGTTGTCAATCCGACCGTTCGCGCCGTAAGCAGCACGGTGCCCGACCGTTCGCCGCTCGCCTTTCATCGGCGGCTGCCCGGCTACGCGCCTACGCCACTCGTGAACCTGCCGAACCTGGCGCAGATTCTTGGACTCGGGCAGGTGTGGCTTAAAGATGAATCGCGCCGCCTTGGCCTGCCATCGTTCAAGATGCTGGGTGCATCCTACGCCACCTACCGTGCGCTCGAAGCGCGCTGCGGTGGCTTCCCTGACTGGCAAACGGTTGACGAGTTGGCTGCGCTCTGCGCTCCGCTGCGTCCGTTCACGCTTGCTGCCGCGACCGATGGCAACCACGGGCGAGCAGTTGCCCATATGGCGCGGCTGCTCGGCTTCGCGGCGCGCATTTTCGTTCCCGCAGGAACCACGCAAGCCCGTATCGAGGCAATCATGGGCGAGGGTGCAGCGGTGACCATTGTCGACGGCACCTATGATCAGGCCGTAATACGCTCGGCGCAGGAGGCAGGCCCGCGCTGCCTCGTCGTTTCCGATACATCCTGGCCGGGTTACGAGGATATACCACGCCAGGTTATCACAGGGTACGCCACCATCTTTACTGAAGTCGACGACGAATTGGCGCGGCGCGATGAACTGGGGCCGAATCTTGTTGTCGTACAGATTGGCGTGGGCGCGCTGATGGCCGCTGCTGTTAGCCACTACCGCCAAAGCGATGAGCGACCAGTAACAAGTAACAATAGTGGCGAATTCGTTTCTGCGGAACTGACGGTCGCCAAGGCTCCCGCAATCCTTGGTGTCGAACCAATCCAGGCTGCCTGCGTGCTGGCTTCGCTGAAGGCTGGGCGCATTGTCGAAGTTCCCGGCCCGCATGATTCGATTATGGCCGGGCTGAACTGCGGCCTGCCCTCGCTGATCGCGTGGCCGATTATCTCGAGCGGCATCGACGCAGTGGTCGCGATCGACGATCAGCGCGCTTGCCAAAGTGTACGCGATCTTGCCGCAATGGGCATTACTGCCGGCGAAACCGGCGCTGCAGGATTCGGCGGTTTGGCCGAAGCGCTGTTTGGCCCGAACGCAGCGGCCCTGCGCGAACACCTCGGCATTAACCACACCACCCGCGTACTGCTCATTTCGACCGAGGGCGAAACTGATCCGGTAGTGCGCAGCCGTATCCTCACCGCGAACTGCGCCCGTGATTGTACGGTACGGGAGGCGTGTAAGGTAAACTGAGACACCCGACGACCGCTGCTGACTAGCGCCTGACACCCATATCAAGTGCCCTACAAGGAGTTCAAAATGCATACACAAACGCAGCATGACCAGGTGATCGACCTGTGTTGCGAACTGGTGCGCGCGAAAAGTATGGCTGGGCAGGAAGCTAAGGCTGCCGCCGTGGCGGAGCGTTGGATGCGCCAGCTTGGCTACGACGAGGTGTTTGTGGACGAGTACGGCAGCGTGGTCGGGCGCATTCACGGGGGCGGCGATGGCCCACGCCTGCATTTCGACGGGCACCTCGACAACGTCCCGGCCACGGCGCTAGAGCAGTGGACGCACGACCCATTCGCCGCTGATCTCGTTGATAACACGATTTGGGGACGCGGCGCGACTGACATGAAAGGCCCGCTTGCTGCCATGATCTGCGCTGCCGCCTTCGCTCCGCGTGAGAAGCTACGCGGCACGCTCAGCGTTTCGGCCTCGGTTGCCGAGGAGGAACTGGAAGGCCCAGCGTTGAGCGCTATCCTGCGCCGCCACCCCGCCGACATGGTCATTATTGGTGAATCGACGCTGCTCCAGGCTGGGGTTGGCCAGAAGGGTCGCGCTGGGATTCGGGTCACGACTCACGGGCGACCAGCTCACAGCTCGGTGCCGCACATGGGCGATAACGCCGTCTATCGGATGGTCGAAGCCATCCAGCGTTTGCGCGCCCTCGCCCCACCCGAAGACGCGCTGCTCGGATTGGGTATCTTGGAACTGGTCGAGATCGTCAGCTCACCGTACCCCGGCACCAGCATCATTCCCGACCGCTGCACCGTGCGCTGGGATCGGCGGCTCATCCGTGGTGAAACGCGCGAAGGCGTGCTGGCGGGCATACGTGCGGCGCTGTCTGGCCTCGACCGTGTTGATGTCGAGTACCTTCATGTTGCCGTTCCATGTTACACCGGCGCGACGCTGCGCAGCGATGATTTCCATCCTGCGTGGGATGTGCCGGAAACAAGCGAGCTTGTCGTGGCGGCGTTGCATGGCATCGCAGCGGCGGGCCTCACGCCGCGCACCTGTCCAATTCCCTATTGTACCAACGGTAGCGGCAGCGCGGGGGATCTCGGTATCCCTTCGGTTGTGATCGGGCCGGGTGACCCCGCGCAATTCCATGTGATTGACGAATATATTAGCGTCGAGCAGCTGACGAGTGGTGTTAAGGTCTACCTGGGTATGATTCAGCATTTTCAATAATGCGTGATTCCGATCAGAAAGAATCATAACGTCGCTCTATTTGTATAAACCAAGCAGGAAGGACAAATACCATGGCGCTTGTACCTGTCTACATGCCCAAGTTTGGCATGACGATGACCGAAGGATTTATCACCGAATGGCATGTCGAAGAAGGCGCAGTGGTGCATCAGGGCGAGCTGCTCTTCAGCGTCGAAACCGAAAAAGCCACCTCCGATGTCGAAGCGCTTGCAAGCGGAACTATCGCCGAGATCTGTGCCGAAGCCGAGAGCGACGTGCCGGTTGGCGGGATCGTTGCATACATTGAGACAGATTCTGAGGTCTCGTAGATTTGAACATTGGTTTTTCCTCCACTCACATCAGCTATCCTTATTGCTCGCAATAGGCAACGCGAATAACGCACATTACCGAACGGGACACGAGCAGCACTGGCATTTGCGGCGACCGATGCATGAGTCTTTTCAAAATTGCACTACAATGGCCGCTGACCCGATCACTTGGCTGAACTATTGGATCCCCACGTAGCGACACGTTTTGCCGGAGGAGTGCTAGATGATGCGCAAGCGTCGACCGCAGCGGCACGCTATCGCTGCCTATGCGCAGCACCGTGAGACGCCACAAACGAATCCTCACCTTGCCGCAGCAATTTTGGAGATTGTGGACACGCAACTACGTGACGACACGCCACCCGAGACGCGTCAGACCTTCGACCGCCTGGTGACCGACGGCTACACCGCTGAGGGTGCTCGTCAGTTGCTTGCCCATGTGGTGGTACGCGAGATCTTTTCCGTGATGGCGCGTGGCGAGCATTACGATCAGGCGCGCTTTGTTGCCGCCCTCCATCGGCTCCCGCGCCTGCCAGATGCTACCGAGGAGACCGAATAAACGGAGCGAACTCAGATCGCTATCGGACTCGTGCGCCACCCACCACGTCACACATACCGCACTGTGCGAGTGGTTCAACGCCGTGAATAGCGCAGACGAGCAGACGATCTATCCGGCACATGTTCGCTTGCTCCATGGGGTATGAACCAGACTGGCACACACAGCCCGCATCTGCGCTCAACCCGATTGCCACGATGTCCTTACCACGGGCTTGTGCATTTTTTGCGCCTTCGCTGTCCTCACGTTTCGTCATGTGCGGTCTGATGCTTCAGAATCCTGAGATACCAGGCCGCGCATTCCTAACGCTTCTTTTTACCATTTACCATGGTATCCTGCTACGCTACCAAGCAGCGCCGAAGACCAGTTTCCAGCCTACTTCATAGGTGTAGTGACGGACAACTACAGTGAGGACGTCGCGTCGGGCATCGGCGCGTCAAGGAAGGGGACGACCATCGGCACGAGCATGGCGGCGCGATCCACCATGCCGGTATGCGAGGTGCCGGGGAGCACGGCCAGTTGCGAGTTCGGCAGACCTGCCATGTCGCCAAACACGCCGCCGCCCAGCAGCCGGAACACGTCCACCAAGTGCTCGGGCCGGGCAATGTCGGAGTCGCCGCTGATCAGCAGGACTGGTGCCTTGATGGACGCGATCGCCGCGTCCGGAATGTCGGGTATCTGCTTATCCATTGCCGACTTCTTGGCGAACAGGGTGTCGAAGCCTTGCGGGTCCGGCGCGATGCGGATGTACTCCGCGTGCCAGGGCGAGCCGTACAGCATCGCGGGCTGCATCTCGCCAAGGCCATCCATCAGGCCGGGGTGGATGCCGCTCAGCTTGGTGGTGACCGACGCTAGCACGAGCTTGCGGACTGCCGCAGGGTGCCGCAGCGCTACGTGCAGCGCGATGCCGGCACCTAGGCTGTAGCCGAAGATGTCGGCTGGGGCGATGGCAAGCTGCGCGATCGCGGCGGCGACGTCGTCGGCCAGCTGCTCGATGGTCATCGGGCGGTCGATGTCGGCGGTGCGACCATGGCCCTGATACTCGAAACCGACCACCTGCCGTGTCCTGGCAAGCGCGGGCAACAGCGTGCCGAACGAGCTGCCGATCGCCGAGAAGGCACCGTGGAGCAGCACGAGCGGGTGGCCGCCGCTGCCGTGGATCTCGTAGTACATCTTGAGGCCGTTGACGGTCGCGTAGCCAGTTTGTGCGTTCGTGGGTGTCATCTCGGCTCCCTTTCAGTGGGCGCAACCCGGCAACATGGCTGGGGCGTGGTAGCGTCAGCGGTTCCCGCGTGGCCCGTACCGAGGATATAGCATCCCTATTTGAGTTGTAAACATGCGCGTGAGCGCAAAGCGGGGGTTTGGGGCGCAGCCCCGGAAAAAACCACCTCCCCTTTTTACGACTCCGGCAGGGATGCTATAGCCCGGCGCTTCGG
>JACMIM010000640.1 GCA_014381165.1 Roseiflexaceae bacterium | reverse complement strand
GCGCGAGCAGGTGGCCAATGGCGCGCGCTAGCGGCATCGACCGAGCGCGGGTGGTCGCGGTGGCCGCCGAGCTAGCCGACAATCAGGGGCTAGCGGCGGTCAGCATGAGCCTGATCGCCGAGCGCCTGGGCATCCGCACTCCTTCGCTGTACAACCATATCGCCGGGCTGGCCGGGCTGCGGCGCGAGTTAGCGCTGTTGGGGATGCGCCAGCTCGCCGAGCGGCTGGGGGCGGCGATCATGGGCTGGTCAGGCGACAGCGCGGTGCATGCGCTGGCCGTGGCCTACCGTAGTTATGTGCTCGCTCATCCCGGCGTGTATGCCACCACGGTTGAGGCCCCGCCGCTGGAGGATCACGAGCTGCAATCCGCGAGCGCGCAACTGTTAGCCGTGGTGAAGGCTGCGCTCGCCGCCTATCACCTTGGTGAGGCTGAATTGCTCCATGTTACACGCGGGCTGCGCAGCCTCATTCATGGCTTTGCCACACTCGAGGCCGCCGGCGGCTTTGGCCTTCCGCTCGATCACGACGAAAGCTTCCGGCTCCTCGTAGCAGTGTTTGTGAGTGGGCTGCGTGATTGATGTTGGGGGCTGATCCAGTAGGATCTTTCATTTCACCTGCGGCGGGCAAGGAAATAACGCATCATTGTTTCGGTTTTTAGCGCTTTGAGCCAAAAACCGAAATAAAAAAGATACAGCTTCCATGCTGCCGCAGGCAAGAGCAGCCAACTGTGTAAGTCCTAGATTTGTAAACGCACGTTAGGGCAAAGCAGGGGTTTGGGGGCACAGCCCCCGAAAAATCCCCTCCCTCTTTCTGGCAGGATTGTTATATTACAGTTTTGATATTCCTATTGACAATAGAACGCAAATAACTTTATGATAACTATTACATAGTTCAGCTTCACCATTTTCTCATCTACGTTACAGGCCCTACTCATTTGGCTGTGTCTTGACACGGCTTTTGTTGAGCAGGATGGCAGGCTTGTATGCTAGATGCTAGCTTTCGCCGGGTCTGACCGACAAGTATTTCCACGTCCCCAGATTGGAAAGGAGCAATCGTCCTAGGCCGCTTTGAACTCTCAGCTGCTCTATAATCGAGGAGATCAATGAAGATGGCGCTTACCAAGCTAGGGAACGGTCGCTCCGTAAAGTTTTTCGGTACACTAGCAACAGTTGCGGTTGTCTTAGGCATGGCGGTACCCGTGCAAGCACAAGAACCCAGCGATGGCCTATCAATTCCCGGCGGCCCGATCAGCGTGGAAGTGGACGCGCAGCTACAGGAGTTGAGCGGCCCGGTTGAGATCGTTGTCCGGCTTTCCGATGCACCACTTTCAGAGGCAAATGGCGCAGGTGCCAAACAGCGTGGGGCCAACTTCAACACCGACCAGCAGCGTGCTTATGGTCGCGGCCTCAACCAGAAACAGGATACCCTCGTCGCACAGGTTACGGCGCTTGGCGGCGTCGAAACGGGCCGTGTCACCAAGGCGCTCAACGCAGTTATCTTTCGGGTTGATGCCGCGCAGGTGCAGGCTATTGCCGCACTACCGGGCGTTCGTTCAGTACGTAAGGTTGGCACCTACGAACTTGATCTGAGTGATACTGTGCCGTATATCGGCGCGACAGCGGTGCAGAACACGGGAGTCGATGGGACGGGCGTTAAGGTCGCGGTGCTCGATTCAGGCATCGACTATACGCACCGTAATTTGGGCGGCGCTGGTACGCTTGCAGCATACGAGGCGGCATATGGCACAGCCCCTGGCGACCCAAAGAACATCTCGCTCGACGGGCTGTTTCCCACGGCCAAGGTAGTTGCTGGCTTTGACTTCGTAGGCGAAGCATGGCCGAATGGGCCGCGCACCGAAGATGCCGACCCGATCGACTATGAAGGCCACGGCACGCATGTCGCCGACATCATCGCCGGGCGCAGCGACGATGGGTCGCACAAGGGTGTCGCGCCGGGCGCAAGCCTGGTTGCGGTCAAGGTGTGTTCGGCGGTTGGATCTTCCTGCAACGGCGAGGCACTGCTGCTGGGGATCGATTACGCGCTCGATCCAAATGGCGATGGCGATATCTCCGATGCAGTCGATGTGATCAATATGTCGCTCGGCTCCTCCTACGGCCAGCGCGAGGACGACCTGAGCGAGGCTAGCGCCAATGCAGTGCGCTTTGGCGTCACCGTTGTCGCTTCAGCTGGCAACAGCGCCGACCGGCCCTATATTCTCGGCTCGCCCTCCTCGACGCCCGAGGTGATCAGCGTTGCGCAAACCCAGGTGCCGAGCGCACTGACCTTTGCGCTCAAGATCAATAGCCCAGCTGGGATCGCTGGCCTCTATCCCAACACCGAGACCGTCGATTGGGCACCAATTGGCGGCGGGTTTACCGGCGATGTCGTGTATGTTGGGCGCGGCTGTATTGGCGACGCATACCTCGCGGATCCGGCTGGCAAAATTGCGCTGGTCGATCGCGGTACTTGTGGTATTAGCCAAAAGACACGACGCGCAAGCGATGCTGGCGCAACTGGTGTGCTGGTCGCGCTGATTGCACCCGGCGACGCTGTGACGTTCTCGAATGCTGGGGAATGCCCAGTTCCACCCGATGGCACCTGCAAGCCGACGCTGATCATCATCCAGAGCTATGGAAATTTGATTAAGGCGAACCTGACTGCGCCAGTCAATGTCACGGTGTCGCCCGCAGCTTCGACCCAGCTGGTCGGCAGCATGGTCGGCTCCTCCTCACGCGGGCCGAGCTACAGCTACAATGCGATCAAGCCCGACATCGGCGCGCCTGGCGCATCTATTTCGGCAATCGCTGGAACTGGCAACGGCGAGGAACCGTTCGGCGGCACCTCGGGCGCAGCTCCGATGGTTGCGGGCGCAGCAGCGCTGCTCATCCAGAAGTACCCGGCGCGCACTCCCGCCGAGATCAAATCGCTGTTGATGAACACAGCTGAAACGACTATCTACACCAACCCGGCCACACAGCCCGGCGTGCTCGCACCGATCACCCGCATTGGTGGCGGCGAAGTGCGGGTCGACCGTGCAGCCGACAGCAGCACTGCCGCCTGGGATGCCAAAGATCTGACTGGCAGCCTTTCGTTTGGCTACCACGCGATTACAAGCATTCAGAACTTCAAAAAAGAGGTGCTGGTTCGCAACTACAGTGCGACAGCGCGCACCTACACAATCACGCCTGACTTCCGCTATGCCGATGACGCGGCCAGCGGTGCTATCGAGTTCAAAACGCCGGCGACAATCACGGTGCCAGCCAATGGCAGCAAGACCTTCACCGTTCAACTCAAGGTCAGGGCGGTCAATCTGCCGGTCTGGAATCTGAACGGCGGCCCGAACGGTGGCAATGGCGCACTGCTGCAAGGCGTCGAGTTCGATGGCTATCTGAACTTAGCAAGCGGCGATGAGACCGTCCACCTGGCCTGGCAGATTTTGCCACACAAGGCGGCAGCTGTCTTTTCATCAAGAAGCAGTGTGAGCGCTGGCAGCAGCCTGACACTCAGGAATACCGGCGCGACGATCGGCCGTGTCGATGTCTTCTCGCTCACCGGCACCAGCCCGAAAATCCGCAAGAAGCTGTTGCCCCAGCCCGGCGACAACTATGCGCTGATCGATCTCAAGGCGGTCGGCGTGCGCCAGGCTGGATCGGCGATTCAGTTCGCAATCAATACCTACGGCGAACGGGCACACCCGAACTACCCGGCTGAGTTCGATGTCTATATCGACACAAACCGCGATGGAACTGACGATTACGTCGTCTACAATGGTGAATCTGGTGGCTTCGGGGTGTCCGGCCAGAACGTTGTGTATGTCCAGCAGGTTGGCGCAACAACTGCCAGCGCCTTCTTCTTCGCCGATGCCGATCTCAACTCGGCCAACATCATCCTGACGGCACCGCTGTCTGCGCTCGGCCTCACGCCAAGCACACAGTTCGATTTCTCGATCTATGCCTTTGACAACTACTTCACCGGCGCGCAGACCGACGCGGTGGAGAACATGACCTACACCGTCGGTACGCCGAAGTACACGGCCACAGGCGTGCCACCGGCCGGCATTCCAATTGGCATTCGCTCCACAGTTACCATCCAGGCGGTAACCGGCGGCGCGGTGGCTTCGCCCTCACAGACCGGCCTGCTGCTGATGTACCGCGACGCCAAGGCCAAGGCCGAGGCGGAAATCATCACCGTGAGAAAGTAACATCACGGGTACACAAAAGGCGGCGCGGGATGTTTCCTTCCCGCGCCGCCTTTTGCGTCGTCATCCTGTCATCTTGTCATCCTACCGAACATCTATCTTTTTGTTTCGGTTCTTGGTGCTTTGCGCCAAAAACCGAAACAATCTAGGACTTATGCAGTTGGCGGTTCCTGCCTGCGGCAGCCTGGAAGCTATATCTTTTTGTTTCGGTT
>JACMIM010000075.1 GCA_014381165.1 Roseiflexaceae bacterium | reverse complement strand
ATGGAAGATATATCTTTTTTGTTTCGGTTTTTGGCGCAAAGCGCCAAAAACCGAAACAATTTTTCGTTATTTCCTTACGCAGCCCGCGCCGGACGGGGAAAGCGGGGGTTGGGGAGACAACATCTCCCCGACCCCCGCTTTGTACTACGCATATCTGAACGCCTGCTAACTACTTGCTGGGATGAGTTCGATCATGCGGTTCCACAAATCTTGAAGGTTACGGCGGGTCTCCTGCCCAGTGCGCGGTGCGAGCACCACGCCGATTGCCGCCCCAATCAGAATGCCCCACATGAGCGCACGGAACAGCCGCACGCCCCGGCGAACACCACGTTTACTCGCTGCCACTCCGCCTGCAACAGCGTCGACTGGCACCATCGCAGCGGCCTTGACCGAGGAAGCCGCCGACTCAGCGCTGTCGCCAACCCGCTGGACAAGGCTCTGGCCGCTGTCGCCAACCCGCTGGACAAGGTTCTGCCCACCGTCGATGAGTGAATCGGCGGTGCTGCTGGCCAGCGAGCTGATCCGTTGCGGCGTTGCAGCCAGGCTTTGGCCAGTACGGCGAGCCGTCAGCGACGCGCGGCTGATGGCATCCTCGGCGGCGCTCTGCACCGCGGGTAGGCGCTCGTCTAGTGCTCCACGCAGCTCTTCGCGCTGGCTGTCGAACTTATCGCGGAGCGTCGGCTGCTGCCAGAAGCGGCTGGGTTTAGCTTGAGCAACCAATGTACCACGCTGTGCCTCCAGCTTGTCGCGCAGTGTCGGCTGTTGCCACAGAAAGCGGCGCGGCTGCGACTGGCGGCGGGTGTGCTCGATCAGCGCCTGGCTGCGCTCGTTGGCCAGTTCAGACAGTGCTGCGGCGCGCTCGATCGCTGCATCGGCAATACGGGCGCGCTGAGCGGTCATTTTATCGTAGGCGGTCTGCTGCTGCCAGGGCCAGCGTCGCGGCTGCGACTCTCGCTGGATTGTGGCTGCCAGCTGGTCGCGCTGCGCTGCGGCCGCGCTGGCTAACTCGGCGGTACGCGCCACGGCGCGCTCGGTTAGGTCGGCGCGGCCCTCGGCGATCAGGTCGCGCACGGTCTTCTCCTGCCAGGGCCAGCGGCGCGGCTGTGATTGGCGCTTGATCTCGTCCACAAGTGCAATTGCTGGCTGTACTGCCGCAGCACCGAGCGTGGTATTATGTGCCATTTTCAGAACCCTCCTCGATTCGCAGAGGCGCTGGCTCTCAGCGCATGCCCAACAGTCAGGTTAGCCTCAGCTATCGTACCATGATATAGCACGATGCATTCCAACGTGCCTGGTTGGCGTTCATCCCAGCACCGAAACACCAGGTTGACTGCCGACTAGGCGAACCCACTGGCCCACGCAATTGCTCGATCTGGTACAATAGGTCTGGGTTCCCGTCAAACTGTGAGGCCAGTATGTCCGCGTTGGGGCGCTTTGAATCGTTCGTGGAAAATCTGGTCGAAGGGTCGGTCGCGCGCTTGTTCCGCAGCCCGATACAGCCTTCGGAGATCGCCAAGCGGCTTGAGCGCGCGATGGAGTCGCAGCAGATGGTCAGCGTGCGGCGGGTGATTGTGCCAAACAGCTATACGGCGCATCTGCATCCACAGGACTTCGCGGCGTTTCAGCCCATCCGCGCCGAAATGGAGCGCGAGATGGCGACCTACCTCGCCGATCTGGCGCAGGAGCGTGGCTTCACTATGCTTGAGCACCCGCATGTGCGGCTGATACAAGACCCCGATGTGCCAAAGCGCAGTATTCAGATCGTTGCCGAAACGACAAGTTCTTCAGCGCAGCCGACCGCCAGCGACCACACGCAGGTGATCACGCCCGGCCCGCAACAGCCCGCAGCCCAGCCGCGCGCCCGCCTCATGCTTGGTGCTGCGTCTAGCCGTCAAGCTATTCCGCTGGAAAGCACGATGCTGACGATTGGCCGTGGCCTGAACAATGATATTATTCTAGAGGACACCCGCGTCTCGCGTAACCACGCGCAGCTGCGCTACCGGGCGCGGCGCTTCTGGGTGTCCGATATCGGCTCGACCAATGGCACGTTCGTCAATGGCGAAACGATCGATGAGCGAGCGCTCAACGACGGCGATGTGATCTCGCTCGGCGGGCTGGAATTAACGTTTAGGGAAGCCTAGCCACACGCATTATGGAATTTGCCAATATCTCGCTCAATGTGATCATCTTGCTGCTGCGGGTCGCCGTGGTGCTGTTGCTGTACTATTTTCTGTATCAAGTGCTCCGCGCAGTCGTGCGCGAACTTCGTTCAGCTGCTCAGAACCCAGTTGCGGCGGGCGGCCAAAGCCCCTACGGTCAATTGGTTGTAGTTCGCGCCGGCCAAAGTGGTGTGGCCGCCGGCAAGGCCTTTCCACTTGGCCCGAGCAATATTATCGGGCGGAGCATGGAGAATTGTGAGATCGCGCTGAACGACTCCTTTCTTTCTGCCCAGCACGCTCGGCTTGAAATGCGCGGCGATGAGTGGTTTTTGGAAGACCTCCATAGTACCAACGGCACCTTCCTTAACGAGATGGAGGTGCGCGATGCCGCCACCGTCGAGCAAGGCGACATCGTCCGCGTCGGTCGGGTCGAGATGAAGTTAACGTAGGGCGAAGCAAGCGCGCCCTTGCACGAGTGCTAGTTTCAAGATAGCGGCGTGCTTGCTGTGCCCCCTGCTGTGTTACAATGCCGCCCTGATGAGTATCATGCGTGGAAAACAGATCGTGCTGGGCGTAAGCGGTAGCATTGCTGCCTATAAGGTAGCCGAGCTTGCACGCCGCCTGACGCTCGATGGCGCGGCGGTCGATGTGGTCATGACCGAGGCAGCTAAACGCTTTGTTGGCCCGGCCACATTTCAGGGGCTGACCGGCCGCCCGGTGCTCGACGACATGTGGGCGCTACCAGAGGATGGCGTGGTCGGCCATGTGGCACTGGGCCAGCGCGCCGATCTCGTGGTGATCGCGCCGGCCTCGGCCAACACGCTCGCCCGTATCGCCGCAGGTATCAGCGACGATCTGCTGACGACAACGGTTCTTGCCACACCTGCGCCGGTGCTGCTTGCCCCGGCCATGAACCCACACATGCTGGCAAATCCTGCCACTCAGGCGAACCTTTCCACCCTGCGACAGCGCGGCATGACGGTGATCGAGCCAGCTTACGGCCGTATGGCTGAACCCATGATTGGCCAAGGCCGCCTGCCAGATATTGCCGAGATCGAAGGCCTGATCCACGGGCTGCTAGGCCAGCGCTACGGATCGCTTCGTGGGCTGAAGGTGGTGGTCACAGCTGGCGCGAACTATGAGCCGATCGACCCGGTGCGCTTTATTGGCAACCGCTCGTCGGGGCGTCAGGGCTACGCATTAGCCGCCGAGGCTCGCGACCGGGGAGCCAAGGTTGTGCTGGTCAGCGGCCCTGCGGCTATCGAGCCACCTGCTGGTGTCGAGTTGGTGCGCGTCGAGACGGCTCACGAGATGGAGCAGGCCGTCCACGCTGCCCTACCTGGTGCGCGCCTGCTGCTGATGTGTGCGGCCGTGGCCGACTACCGCGCCGCCGATGTGGCCCCGCGCAAGCTCAAAAAGGCTGATGATGAGTTCGTGCTGCGCCTGGTGCGCAACCCCGATATTCTGGCAGGAATAGCCCAGCGAAGTGATCTCATTAAAGTAGGCTTCGCCGCCGAGACCGACAACCTGATCGAATACGCTCAAGCTAAACTCGAGCGCAAAGGTTTGGATATGATCGTCGCCAACGAGGCAGTCGCCAGCATTGGCAGCGCCGAAAGCGCAGCCACGCTGATCAGCGCCGACAGACTGATCCAGCTGCCACAGCAGCCCAAGCAGCAGACCGCCGCCGCGATTCTGGACGCGGTTGAAACACAGTTCGCCGCGCGCCTGCACATGCAGAATATACGTAACGATACCACATGAGCAATCAAGATAAAATCCTCGATCAGCCGGATGCGAATGGCCAGGGCGAGCCAACTAAAATTGGGCAGATCACCCGCCCAGGTGAGCCAACGCGCCAACTTGCCACGCAGGCATCCGTTGCGCCAATCGCTCGCCCGCTCGTCGCTGCCCAACGTGAGCGAATTGTTACACTGGTAGCCGCACTTGGCGACCCTGCGCACCCGCTGCACCACCATGCCGTTCACGATCTGGTAACGATCGGCGATCCGGCAGTCTCGGCGCTGAATGAGGCGCTCAACCCACGCCGCCCCTGGCTGGCCTCGTTTCGCGCCGCCGAAGCGCTCGGCCAGATTGGTGACGGACGGGCGACCAGCCCGCTGATCGAGGCGCTGCGCCATCCGAACAGCAATGTTCGCTGGGGGGCTGTGCGCGCACTAGCCGTGCTCGGCGACGCGCGCGCCATGTTCGATCTACGCCGGGTCGCGCGCGACGACCGCACCAAGACGACCTGGGGCGAGCCGGTGGCCGGTGCCGCCGAAAGCGCGCTGGAGCAGATGCAATCGCAGAATGTGCTCTTCCGTAGCGCCGAGCTGATTAAGACCGCCTTGGCCTGCGTGGCCATGTTGGTAGCGCTGGTGGTCGCCGGCAGCCTGTTCAGTTCGCTGCGCAACGATCTGGACGCGATTGGCAAAGATCCGATCGACACCGCCGCGCTGTTCGCAGTTGTGACACCAACCGTCGACCCGCGCGCTGAACCGACAGTCGAGGCGCAGCCGACTGAGGCTGCTACCCAGGAGCCGACGCTGACTCCGGCTGCCCCAGCTGTGGCGCTGCCCGAGGCCAGCAGCGTTGTTTCCGGCACTGTGCTGACTGCGGCGAATGTGCGCGCGGAGCCGACAAGCGAGCGCGAGAATAAAATCGGCACGGTCAGCCCCGGCGATACGATTGTCTTTCTGGCAAGTACAGCGGACGCCAAATGGTACCGAGTACAGCTGGGCGACCAGGTTCGAACGAGTTCGCGCATCGAGAGTGCCGACGGCACTGGTTGGATTATTGCAACCCTGCTTTCGGTGCCTGCGAGTGAGCTGCCGGTCGAGGCCACCATTTCTGTAGCTCTTCCTGCAACGCCAACCACTGCGCCGTAACGAGATAGTGCTACCTATGCAATCATTGTCAAAAACGCTGCGCGCTGTCTGTTTGGGCGTAGCACTTGTCTCAGTTATGCTGGCGGGCATCAGCTACCTGCTGCTTAGCGAAATCCGCCGCCCGGCGGGTGAGAGCGATGAGTTAGTGGTCTTTGTCGTCGAACCCGGCGACTCGACCAACACCATTGCTACCGAGCTGGCCACGCAGCGCCTGATCCGCTTTCCACTGCTATTTTCCACCCTGGTGCGTGTCCAGGATCTGGATGGCTCACTCAAGGCTGGTACCTACAACCTCAACCGTACCATGACGATGAGCCAGATTATCTCGTCGCTCCAGGTCAGCGCCAACTTCGAAGAAATTACCATCACAATTATCGAGGGCATGCGCCGTGAGGAGATCGCCAACCTCGTTGGCACCGCCGGCTTTGTTTCCCTCGACGAGCAGGCCTTTCTCGATGCGAGCGCCGATGGAGCCGCCTTTGCCGATCGGCACTTCCTGCTCGCCAATCTGCCCGCTGGGGCGAGCTTGGAAGGCTATCTCTTTCCCGATACCTACCGCTTCAGCAAGCTGGCTACAGCCGATGAAGTTGCCAATACCATGCTCGACAATTTCGACCAGAAGTACAGCAGCTTCGAGACGGAGGTGCAAGTTGCGCGAAATGTCCACGAGATCGTGACCATGGCCTCGGTCGTTCAGCGCGAGGCGAGCCGTGTCGAGGAGATGCCGCAGATCGCGGCGGTGTTTTGGAACCGGCTCAAGCCTGAGTTCGCCGCCGAAACCGGCAATGGCAAGCTTCAGTCCGATCCAACATTGCAGTACGCACTTGGCACGCCGGGCGCATGGTGGCCAGATGTTAATCAGCTCACGCGTGAGCAGATCGACGGTAATCTAAACCCGTATAATACGCGCGTGCAGCCCGGCCTGCCGCCTGGCCCGATCAGTGCGCCTGGTCTTGATGCGCTGCGCTCGGCCGCCAGGCCGGATGAAGCCGCCACCTACTTGTACTTCGTGGCATCCTGCACGAACCCCGGCACGCATAACTTTGCCACCTCATTCGATGAGTTCCAGGCACTGGAGCAGGAATACCTGGCCTGTTCACAATAATGTTAGGACTTACGCAGTTGGCGACTTCAGTCTGCGGCAGCATGGAAAATCTATCTTTTTTGTTTCGCTTTTTGGTGCAGAGCACCAAAAAGCGAAACAATTATTAAGTATTTCCTTGCTCGCCGCAGGCGAAGTGCAAGCTCTTGGGCAACTGCGTAACTCCTAAATGTGTCTATAGCAATCCCGCCGGATGTACAGCGTGATCGGGGGATTTTCTCTGGACGTGCGCCCCAAACTCCTGTGTTGCGCTGAGGCGCGTTTACGAATCGGATAGGATCGCTCTATGAAACTCGCCGCGCTGCTTGGCCACCCGCTTGAGCACAGCCGTTCACCGCAGCTGCACAATGCCGCATTCACGCATTTTGGTATCGATGCACGCTACGAGCTATGGGACACCGGCCCCGCCGATCTGGCTGCGCGGGTTGCCGCATTGCGCGAGCCACACATGTTTGGTGCAAATGTCACGCTGCCCTACAAACAGGCCGTTCTGCAATTGCTCGATCAGATCGACCCGCTGGCTACGCAAGTCGGGGCGGTCAATACGATCATTCGCGAGGCCGATGGTAGCTTGAGCGGCATCAACACCGATGTGCCAGCCTTTCTGGCGGCGCTACGCGAGGACGCTGGCTTCGATCCGGCTGGCCGGCGTGCGGTGGTGCTTGGCGCGAGCGGCGCGGCGCGGGCGGCAGTGGCTGCGCTGCTTGAGGCCCGGATTGCCAGCATTGTGGTGGTCAACCGCACGTTGGAGCGCGCCGAGGAATTGCTTGGCGACGCGCTGCTCAATGCCACATACGATCCCGAACTGCTCGCCGCCACCACAGCCGACGATCTACGCGACGCCCTCGCTGAGGCCGACTTGATCGTCAATGCGACCTCGCTTGGCTGGCACGCCGAGGAAACACCGCTTGGCGAAACGTTCATCCCGCCCAAGGCGTTGGTCTACGACATGGTCTACCGCCAGACTCGGCTGCTCCGGGATGCTGCAGCGAGCGGCGCGCGGACGCAAGATGGCTGGACTATGCTCGCCCGGCAGGCCGCGCTGGCCTTTGCAGGCTGGACCGGCGAACAAGGCGCGCTGCCAATCATGATGCAGCTCGAAGCGAGGCCCGCATGAGCATGCTTGCCGTTGTTGTTGTAATTGGTGGGCTGGCGCTGGGCGGGCTGCTGAATGTGTTGGTGGCACGGCTGCCACGCGAGCGCGAGATGTTCGGCTGGCCGCGCTGCACGCGCTGCGGGCGGCGGCTTGCGATCTGGCAGTTGTTGCCGCTGGTCGGCTGGATATTCCAGGGCGGGCGGGCGCGCTGTTGCGGCCGGCGGCTGCACTGGGTCTTTCCAGTGGTCGAGGTGCTGTGCGCTGCTGCGTTGTTCGTTTTTTACGTGCGCTACGGGCTGGGTACGGCCTTTTGGTTTCTGAGCTTTGTTTCTGCTGTCCTACTCCTGACTGCGGCAATCGACTGGCTGCATCGTGTGATCTACACGCTGTTTATTCTGCTGCCCGCGCTGATATGTATCATCGTTTCGCCGTGGGTTCCTGGGCTGGGTCTGGTCGCGTCGCTGGTCGGCGCAATCTTCGCCGGCTTTGCCTTTCTGATTCTGTTCGTGCTTGCGCGCTTTCTGTTTCCTAGCAATGCTGTGCCATTTGGTCTGGGCGATGTCTACCTGGGGATATTCATTGGTGCTGCGGTTGGAATTACCAACCTGATGCCAGCGCTGTTCTATGGCGTGGTAGCTGCCGGAGTGTTTGCCGCCGGCATTCTGCTGCTGCGGCGTGCCGGGCGAACCGACATGCCAGCGTATATCTCGTATGGCTCGTTTCTGTGCATCGGCGCGCTTGGCTACCTGATTGTGCAGAGCTTGCTACGTGAGGCGTGATAGTAGCCATCCTATCTGAGTCACGAACGCGCGAAGCGCAAAGCGGGGGCTTGGGGCGCAGCCCCCGAGAAAATTCCCTTCCTCTTTCTTGGTAATCCGATAGGATTGCTATAGTAGCTGCCATTATGAACAACTCGTCTACGAGACAACGCCCTGCATTGCGATTTGATAAAGAAACGGTTATTGTACTAGCTCGGCGCGTATGTTAGGATGCCTGTGTAGACTGGGTTTATGTGTTCCAGCTCTGCATGCCGGTTGCAGCGCCTACTTGAAGACAGCGCGCTGTTTCGCCGTCCTGAGTCCTGTTGGCTCAAACACACCGTGTATGTGTGTCTAAGGATAGCAACGATGCGACGTACCATTCTTTCAACAACCTTGCTGTTATGTGTCGCGTTCTCAGCACCACTTGCCCAGGCAGCACCTAGCGCACAGCCTGTTCCGCCAATCGAGCCGCTGATCTCGACCGAGGCTCCGCTACACTTGCCGCCGGGTGTTGATGACCCAGCGACACTGGTGACAGCGATGGTGCAGCTCGCCGAGCCTACTTTCGGCACGGCTGTTCGTGGTGTGCAGCAGCTGGCGCAGGCCCAGCAGCAGCTGATCCCCCAGCTCGAGCAGCGTGGGGCGCAGGTTGTCTTTCAGACCCAGTTGGTGTACAACGGCATGGCTGTGGTGGTGCCGGCAGGTGATCTCGATGCACTTCGCTCGATTCAGGGCGTTGCTGCAGTTCAGGTGATCACGCCAAAGTCGCAAAGCGAAGCGAATATCTCGGCGCTGATTTCCTCGTCGCTCACGCAGGCTGCGCCTGAGGGCGCAAGCGGCGCAGGCGTGACGGTGGGTGTGATCGATAGTGGCATCGACTACACCCACGCCGATTTTGGCGGCCTGGGCACCACGCCAGCCTATGTCGAAAATAATCCATTGCTGGTCGAACCCGGTAGCTTTCCCACGCGCAAAGTTACCGGTGGTTACGATTTTGCCGGCGACAACTACAGCGCGATTGGCGACGCGACGGCGATCGTGCCTATGCCCGACGCCGACCCGCTCGATTGTACAGGGCGTGGCACCCACATCGCCGGGGTGATCGCTGGCGTGGGTGTCGGCGCTAATGGCAAGCCATTCACAGGGCCATATCAGCCGAGCGGCAGATACGCTGCCCTGCGCATTCCACCTGGCGTTGCGCCAGCAGCGAGCCTGTATGCCCTCAAGGTGTTTGGTTGCGCTGGCACAACCACCACCCTGACCACCCAGGCGCTTGAGTGGGCAGTTGATCCCAACCGCGATGGCGACCCCGCCGACCACCTGGATATTGTAATCATCGCGTTGAGCACGCCCTTTGGCAGTTCGGACGATCCCGATGCGGTTGCCGTGCAGCGTGCGACCGAACTGGGTGTAACAGTGGTCGCGGCAGCTGGTGATGGTGGCGGCGGCTTCTATTCGGTCAATGCCTTTGCCTCGGCCAGCAGCGCGATCGCTGTCGGAGCGTCGATCGGCAGCCCGGCTCCATTGAGCGCTCCCGCAGATGCGTACACCGACCCGGCCTGCTTCGACCGGGGCGATCTGGTTGGCCGGATCGTGAGTGACGGCGAGGGCGAGATTACGAATCGTTCCGACGACTGCACCTACACGGTTGGCTTTGCCGCCTACCGCAAGTTCGACGAGCTGATTGACCACCAGCATATCTTCGATGCTACCACTGCCGAAATTGCACCTGGACGAACCATCCGGCTTGCCATCGCTCTGCCCAATTGCGCAACACAGATCGACCTCTTCCGTGGCCCAGTGCTGTATTCGCTGCAAGGTCGGCGCTACAACACGCGCCTGATCAGCGCGCGGCATATTGGCGGCACGAACTACTGCGCCCCTGAAACGGCGCTGACCTACGGCCTACCCGACACGACCGCGCGTGGCCTCCAACGGGGCAATGGCGAACTCAAGCCCGATCTGGTTGCGCCAAGCATCAATATCAACTCGGCAGGTGCAGGTAGCGGCAACGGCAGTTCACAATTTAGTGCCTCCTGGACGGGTGCGGCGCAGGTCGCCGGGGCCGCAGCGCTGCTCAAGGCGCAACATCCAAGTTGGGCACCCGCACAGATCAAGGCTGCGCTGATGAACAGCGCTGCGCCGGTGCTGATGGATGATGAAACAGTCTATCCGCCCTCGCTTGCCGGCGCGGGGCAGCTCGATCTTTCGCGGCTGACCAATATCGGCCTGCTTGTGCAAGGCGAAACTGGATCGGCTTCGTTAAGCTACGGTGCGCCCGCGATCAGTCAACCCTGGACAGCCTCGCGCAGCCTGCGCCTTCAGAATGAAAGCAGCGCGCCGCTCAATGTCACGTTAAGCGAGACGGCGGCAGCACGCGAGCCTGGCATCACGCTCGAGTATCCGAAAAGCCCGATTGAGGTGCCAGCCAATAGCACAGTGGAAGTTTCCGTGAGCATGGCGATCGACCCGGCGCTGCTCGACTTTTCGCCTGACCTGGCGACCAAGCTCGACGCGCCGAACCTGGGCGCACCACGGCCACGTTTCTACCTGGCCGAACATAGCGGCTATCTTCAGCTGCGTAGCGCTGGTGCCAAGCCAACCAGCGTGCCATTCGTGGTACTGCCGCGCTCTGCCTCTAGCGCCACGGCGGCTGGCGAGGTCGGTATGGCAGCCGATTCGCGCAGCTGGGCATTGCCACTGCGCAACACGGGCGCGCGGAATGCCGGAAGCATCGACCGGGCTGGCAACCCGCAGCTAGCATTGGTTAGCGCCTTCGAGTTGTTGGAAAGCAGCCCGGCGCAGGAGAGCTTATCTAGCAGCCTGCGCGCCGCCGACCTACGCTACGTGGGTATCACCAGCAATTTCAACCCGGTGGATGGTGCGGTGCCTGCGCTGCTGTATGTTGGCTTGGCCACCTACGCGCCCTGGTCAACGCCGAACGAGGTGCAATTTCGACTGCTGATCGATACCGACCTCGATCAGCGCGGCGATTTTATACTGCTCAACTATGGTTGGCCTGATGCGCAAGGTCGGGTGTCGGATCGCTTTCGCTGGGGTATGTACCGGCTGAATTCTGATGGCAGCCTGGGCGACTTTATGTTCGACAGCTTTTGGAATACACTGCCACCCTACCAAGCGTCGCCGTACCTTGATATCGCGCCGTTCAACACCTCGGTGATGTTCGGCCTGGTTAGCACGCAGATGCTTGGCCTACCAGCTGGCCAGACCACGATCAACCTACAGCTCGAATCGCGGGCGCGCGATGCAGCGGGCTTCACTACCGTGGTCGATCGGCTGCCGGAGCGGGGCTGGCGCAACTATGATATGGCCCAGCCGGCGATTGCGCCGCTCGCGCAGAGCGGCAACTTCGCCAGCCGGCCGGTGTTCGTGGATGCGACCGACAGCCTTGTGAGTGGTGTGGCTCGGCCAGACCTAATTGCTGCGCGCGGTACGCAGCTGTTGCTGCTGCATCACCATAACCTGCCGAGCAAGCAGGCTGAACTTGTGAACATTGGTGTAAGTGGTCTCGAATTACTTTCGGTTAAGCCTTCGCCGCACCGCGTGTACATTCCGTTCAGTCAGGCTCGCTAGATTCCCAAGCCGCACACAACAACGCCCCCGCTGGAATTCCAGCGGGGGCGTTGTTGTGTGCGGCGAAGCATCACGGGCCATAGCAGCGGTTGTCGACCACCGCGTTATTGACTGGGGGCATTGCCACGCCCTGAACGCGATATTCGGCATTCACTGTGCCGTTACAGGCCTGCGTGAAGCCCGCGTTGAGTTCGCCGCTGAAAGAGATGATCGCCGCCGAGCTACCAGCTGGAATGACAAGTGAACCTGTCCAGATGGTTGGAATAAGGCCGCCTGTACCAGTCGAGCAAATGCCAATCCCAGTCAGATCGGTGCAGTTGTCATCGGGCGCGAATGCTGGCGCGCCAGGCGCGACATCAGAAAGCAGCGTTAACTCTAGGTCGAGCCCGCTGCCGGTTGGGCTGCGATTCTCGACAATAACTCTGAAGACCACGCCGGTTGCTAGGCTGTAGGAAGTTTCTTTTCTGAAGCCGATCTGCGGCGTCGGCGTCGGCGTCGGCGTGTTGGTTGGTGTCGGGGTCGGCGTGTTCGTCGGGGTTGACGTGTTGGTGGCGGGCACCGGCGTGTTGGTGGCAGGCACCGGCGTGTTGGTGGCAGGCACCGGCGTGTTGGTGGCAGGCACCGGCGTGTTGGT
>JACMIM010000639.1 GCA_014381165.1 Roseiflexaceae bacterium | reverse complement strand
CTGCTGAACTACCAGGAGCGGCTGCGCGACATGTTCACGCTGGCGCATGAGCTAGGCCACTCGATGCACTCGTATTTCACCCGTGGCACGCAGCCGTTCGTCTATGGCAGCTATACGATCTTTGTGGCCGAGGTCGCCTCAACATTGAATGAGGCGCTGCTGAACACGCACTTGTTGAAAACCCGCAATGACCCGGCGCTGCGCAAGCACCTGATTGTCCAGCAGCTCGACGACATTCGCGCCACGATTGTTCGACAGACCATGTTCGCCGAGTTCGAGCTGGATATTCACAAGCGCACCGAGGCTGGCGAGCCACTGACCGCCGACGCGCTGAGCAAGAGCTACTGTGATTTGGTGGCGCGCTACCACGGTCCCAGCGTCACGCTCGATGATGAGATCGCCTTCGAGTGGTCACGTATCCCGCATTTTTATTACAACTTCTATGTCTACCAGTATGCCACCGGCCTCTCGGCGGCGCTGGCGCTCAGCCGCAAGATCACTGCCGAAGGCCAGCCGGCGGTCGATCGCTACCTGCACTTCCTGCGCAGCGGCTCCTCGCGTTCCTCGATCGATCTGCTGCGCGACGCTGGGGTGGACATGACCACGCCCGAGCCGATTCAGGCTGCGATGGACAGCTTCGATACGCTGTTGGATGAGCTGGAGGCGCTCGGGTAATCGGGGTGACCAGAGGTGTTGAACGCGGAGACGCAAAGACAGGGAGAACGGAGCTTGAGTTATTCTGTTTTGCATCTCTGCTGCTCTGCGCCTGCGCATTAAAATCCGCGTCATGTATCACCCATGTCTATGCCCAGCGTCCTTATGCATGCGCCGCAGCTTGGGCGTTGCCATTTGGCCGCCGGCCAGCCAGCACGCGCTGATTGAGAATGAGGCAGGCCAACGCCGTTAGCGCCAGCAGCGCGAACCCTAGTGTATAGGTGCCGAGCGACTGCCGCACCAGCCCCAAGATCAACGGTGGGAAGAAGCCACCCAGCCCGCCCGCCGCGCCGACAATGCCGGTCACAGTGCCGGTACGGCCGGGGAAGTACTCGGCAACCAGCTTGAACACTGCGCCATTGCCGAGGCCCAGGAACACTGAGGCTGTCAGGCAGGCAATCGTCAACGGGATCAGCGCGGTGGTAAGCGTCAGAGTAAGGGCGCATAGAACGATCATGAGGAACACGGCCTGTAGAATACGCACGCCGCCCCAGCGATCAGCCAGCCAGCCGCCGGTTGGCCGGCCGATCGTCGCTAGCACCACGAATACCAGCACCCGATTGCCGGCGTCGATCGGCGTGATCTTGTACAGGTCGATGAGCAGTTTGGGTAGGTACAGCGAGAAGGCGACAAATCCACCAAAGGTCACAAAGTAGAATAGGCTGAATAGCCACGTCAATCGCTCGTGACGCAGCACCGCCATGCTGGCGGCAAACGACGCCCGTGGTGCATTCACCGGCGCAGGCGCATCGCGAGCGGTCAGCCAGAATGTGATCGCCATCGCCGCGATGATGCCGGCGAACACATAGAACACCGCCGGCCGGCCCCAGCTCCCGGCGATCTGCGGCGCGAGCGCGGCGGTGATCGCCGTGCCGACATTGCCGGCACCGTACACGCCGAGCGCAAAGCCCTGACGCTTTGGCGGGTAGTAGCGCGCCACAAACGGCACGCCAACCGCGAAGCTGGCCCCAGCCAGCCCGAGCCACAGCCCACCCAAGAGCAGCATGGTGTACGATGTTGCCTGGCTCAGCAGCAGCAGGGCGGGGATCACCAGCACCAGCAGCGCGCTAAAGACCGCACGGCCACCGAGGCGGTCAGTTATGATGCCAAGCGGTAGTCGCAGCAGCGACCCCAGGATCACCGGCACCGCAATCAAAATACTCGTTTGTAGGTCGCTCAGCCCGAGATCCTTCTGGATGCCGGGGGCCAGTGGAGACAGCAGCGACCAGGCCGCAAAGGCGACACCAAAGGCGAGCGTGCTACTTGCAAGCGCGCGCGTGGGTGAGCTTTGATTCTTCGACATTGGTTTAACCCTCCTCGGATTGTTGACTAGCTATGATCACCACGGTAACGGCACATTTTTCCCAAAGGAGCATCAAGAAACGAGCCTAAGGTGCGCACTTTATAGGTCTGCGAATAAAAACGGCGCATGTGAGGTTGCCCGCATGCCGCCATTAGGATAGCGTAGGGGCGG
>JACMIM010000638.1 GCA_014381165.1 Roseiflexaceae bacterium | reverse complement strand
GCAGCGGCTCGGCCTGGGCGAGCGCGTACGACATGAGCATGCGCTTTTCCTGGTTGGCCAGCGCATTGAGGCCAGCCAGGATGCGCGCCTCCGTCTTGCCGCCAAAGCCCTTCAGCTCGCGCAGCTTGCCGTTCTCGATCGCCGCGCGCAAATCATCGAGGCTGGTGATGCCCAGCTCGGCCTGAAGGCGGCGGGCCGAGCGTGGGCCGATCTCGGGCACGCGCAGCAGGTCGATCACGCCAGCTGGCACCTGCTCGCGCATACGCTCGTACAACGGCAGCGTGCCGGTGTCGAGCAGCGTGCCGATCTTCTCGGCGATCGTCTTGCCCACGCCGGGAATATCGTCGAGCGCGCTGCGGGCGCGGTAGTCGGCCAGCGGCAGCGGCAGCTCGCCGATGGCGTTGGCGGCCTTGCGGTAGGCCAGCGCGCGGAAGCGATCCTCGCCGAGCAGCTCCATGCTGTCGGCGATGGCCGCGAAGATATCGGCGACGGCGCGATTGGTGAGCATACGACCTCCTTTCGCCATTGTGTGTGGCAAATTGCGTGCCGCGTCAAGCGGCACGTTGCCACAACGACGTGCGCGCCGGCGGGCTAAAGCCCACGGCTACGCCAAGCCAAGGCCGCCTACGCGGCCTCGCGCTGCCACATCCTTGCCGTCCCCAGACGCCAGCGGGCTAAAGCCCACGGCTACGTCAAGCCAAGGCTGCCTACGCGGCCTCCAAACCAACAAATGGACACCATGCTGCTACAAAGGGCTAACTTCATCGATCGGGTGCTGCCGCTACATAAGCAATACCGCTATTTGAAGAGGGGCCATGCGACATTTCTTACAACTCTACCTGCACTGTGTTTGGTCAACCTGGGATCGACAGCCGTTGATCACTCCAGCGATAGAGCCTCAATTATATGCGGCTATCCAAGATCAATGTCATAAGATGGAATGTAATGCCCTTGCTATTGGTGGGCTAGCGGATCATGTGCATGTACTTGTTGCACTAACGACTTCCGTTACAATAGCACGGCTTATGATGCAAATGAAAGGCGCAACATCACATCTTGTAACGCACCAGTTACAACCGGGGTCGTTTTTTAAGTGGCAAGCAGGGTATGGGGCTTTTACATGCAACAAGGCGTCGCCGCCATACATCACGTCATATATAGGTGAGCAGAAACAGCGCCATCTAGCTGGTGATCTAGTGGTCGATCTGGAGCTTTGTAGTCCAAAAATGTAAGCACATCTTTATCAAACCACGCCGAAGACTGAGCCAGCTCTCAGCCCGCGCCAGCGGGCTTGTCCCAACGTAGCCGCAGCCTTTAGGCTGCCGGCCCACGCCCATCGACACCTCGCGTGCGGCCCACGCCCACCGTCGCCTCGCGTGCGGCCCACGCCCGCGCCAGCGAGCTTGCCCCAACGTAGCAGCAGCCTTCAGGCCGCCGGCACACCACACACTCCAATGCCGCGTAGCGCCGCAACGCTCTTTCCGCTATAATCCCCCCATCTGCTGAAGCGCCACACGGAGCCACCCCATGACCAACCCCTTCTCTCTCGACGCGCTGCTCGGCGGCGCCGCCGCGCCCCTGCTCGACGTATCCACCAGCGCCCCCGGCCCCCAGGGCCGCCTGCCGCTCACCGAAGACATGCTGCTCAACGCGCCATCGGGCGACCTGTTCGCGCTTAGCCAGAACGTGGGCATGGGCTGGGACCCCGAGGAGCTCACGCGCACCCAGGTGCTGATTCTCTCCACCCAGGGCGGCATCCGCGCCCCCGACGGCACGCCGATAGCTTTGGGCTACCACACCGGCCACTGGGAGGTGGGCCTGCTGATGCAGGCGGCTGCGCACGAGCTGCGCGCCAACGGCGGCATGCCTTTCGCCGCCTACTGCACCGACCCGTGCGACGGGCGCTCGCAGGGCACCGAGGGCATGCTCGACAGCCTGCCCTTCCGCAACGACGCCGCCACCGTGTTCCGCCGCCTCATCCGCTCGTTGCCCACGCGCCAGGCCGTGATCGGCGTGGCTACCTGCGACAAGGGCCTGCCGGCCATGATGATGGCCCTGGCCGGCTGCGGCGACCTGCCGTGCGTGCTCGTCCCCGGCGGCGTGACCCTTCCACCGGAAGACGGCGAGGACGCCGGCAAGATCCAGACGATCGGCGCCCGCTACAGCCACGGCACGCTCACCCTGCAGGAGGCGGCCGAACTCGGCTGCCGCGCCTGCGCCAGCCCCGGCG
>JACMIM010000637.1 GCA_014381165.1 Roseiflexaceae bacterium | reverse complement strand
TTGTTTGGTGCTTTGCACCAAACAACGAAACAAAAAGATAGCTTTTCCATGCTGCCGCAGGCTGAGGGTGCTAACTGCGTAATTCCTAAAAGAATAAAACCTTGTGGTTGGTGATCCGCTGCGGTGGCGTGCGGCGTGCTATACCAGGAACTCTATTCTTCTGCACTAGAAAGCAACTCCATGCCGATGATCGCTGCGGTCGCTACCGCTGTCCCGCCCTACGCCTTTAGCCAGGATCAGGTGCGCGACATGGCGCACAGCTTTTTCAGCCCAACCTTTCCGCATATCGACCGCTACATGAGCGTGTTCGAGAACGCGCAGATCACCACGCGCTACTTCGCGGCACCCGCTGAATGGTTTACGACGCCGCACTCGTTTCAAGAGTGCAATGACCTGTACATCAAGCTTGCCACCAGCCTGAGCCAGCAGGCCGCGCTGGAGTGTTTGGCGCAGGCCGGACTGACGCCCGCCGATGTCGATCACCTGCTGTTCGTCTCGACCACTGGGATGTCGGCACCCAGCCTGGACGCGGTGCTGATCAACAAGATGGCTATGGATCGCCACACCCGGCGCACGCCTATCTGGGGGCTTGGTTGCGCTGGTGGCGTTGGCGGCCTGGCCCGCGCCTATGATTACGTGCTGGCCCACCCCACCGAGCGGGCGCTGCTGATCAGCACCGAGCTGTGCAGCACCACGTTTCAGTGGGATGACAAGTCGAAGCGTAATTTTATCGCGGCCTCGCTGTTCGCCGATGGCGCGGCCGCCGTGCTGGTCGAGGGCGATCAGGTTCAAAGCCTGAAACAAGCGGGCGCGCCAAGCAGCACGGCGCAAGCCGCTTCCAAGCCCCGATTGTCGATTCTTGCAACCCAGAGCACAACCTGGCCAGCCACCCACGAGGTGATGGGTTGGGACATTGTGAGCACGGGCATGCGCGTGGTCTTCTCGGCGCGTATTCCGGGAATTGTGCAGAGCCTCATGCGCGAGAATGTCGAGGAGTTGCTGACACCACACGGGCTCTCGCTCGACGATATCAGCCATTGGGTGCTGCACCCCGGCGGGGCAAAGGTGGTGACTGCCTACGAATCGGCGCTGGGCATCGACCCGGAGCGCCTGACCCATACGAAGAATACGCTGCGCGACTATGGCAACATGTCCTCGGCGACCGTGTTCTTTGTCCTGGAGCAGTTCGTGCGCAGCGGCCAGATCAAGCCAGGCGACTATGGCGTCATGGCCGTGCTGGGGCCGGGCTTCAGCTGCGAACTAGCGCTGGTGCGCGGCCAGTAGAAGACCAGCCACATAGCAAAGACATTGATCCGCTCCTGCACCCTCACCTCAGCCCTCTCCCATCGGGGAGAGGGAGCCGGATTCCCCGCTCGCAGTGGGAGAGGGGGTGAGGTAATCGGTGTAGTTGCTCTTTGCTACAGAAGCCAGGGTTTTTCTGGCTTCTGACCTAATCCTTGAATCGCTCGTTGAAGTCGCTGCGCTGCTCACTGAGCGCGGCATCAAGCTGGGAACGGTTGACAAAGCCAAGTTCATAGGCCAACTGACCAAACGCGACATGGTGGCTGGTCTGTTCAAGCTCGCTTTGCCGCCGCATGGTGCGGGCGATCTGCTCCTGGTTCATCAGCCCGCGCCGCACGAAATACTCGCCAATCGGCGGTACATCATGCCGACGGCCCGCGCTGCCACCTAGCTCTTTCTCCAGCTGCTCAGTCACAGCAACCCGGTAGCTGGTCGCGCCAAGCGTCAGAATGTCGCCGGGATTAAGGCGGCTGCGCCCGTAGACCGGCATTCCATTGAGCGAGATACCGCGGTTCTGCGGCGTCAGTGGCACAACGAAAAAGCGGTCGAGAATCTGATGCACCTCGGCATGGTGTAGCTCGATCTGGCGCTCCTGGAGCAGCAGGTCGCTCTGGGCGGCACTGCCAATCTTCGACACCCGGCCTTTGATTGTGAACTTCTTACTGAGCTGAATACCGCCCATACTTGTAAGCTCTAGTACCATTGCCATAATAACTCCTCACCAGCCCCTCACCCCCGCCCTCTCCCACTGGGGAGAGGGAGCTGAATTCCCTTCTCCCCGGTGGGAGAAGGGCAAGGGGTGAGGGGTCAGGACTTCTGCACCTTGCTATCAGTTCTTGTTCTCAATTTGCCAGTTGGTGTTAGCCCTGATCTATAGCATACCAAAGTACCGTCGTCAAGTGATCTTCCGTGACAGAATTGTTATAGCGGCCCGTGCTATAATCCCCGCTATGCAAGTAACTGACACCGTTCAGCGCGTCCGCATTTATCTCAGCGAAGGCGATGAAGTCAGCGGACGCCCGCTGTACCTTGCCACGCTGGAGCTGCTGCGTGAGGCTGGTGCGACTGGTGCTACCGCACTGCGCGGCATTGCCGGCTTTGGCTCGAGCCAGCGCCTGCATGTCGCGGCCACCGGCAGCAGCGGCGATGCGCCAATTGTGATCGAATGGATCGACCGAGGCGAGCGTGTGGCGCGCGTGCTGCCGACGCTTGACGCCATGCTGCCGACCACGCTGATTACGGTGGAAGCCGTGCAAGTCTACCGCGCCATCCTGCGCAGTGGCGGGCCATTTGGCGATCGCAGCGTCCGCGACCTGATCGTGGGGACGGTGTTCTCGCTAGCGGTTGAAAGCACGCTTTCCGAGGCCACGCGCCAGCTGATTAGCAGCGACTTCGACCTGCTCCCGGTGGTCGACGCCCAAGGTCGGCTGGCCGGCACGCTGCGCGATTCCGACCTGCGCCGCTATGGGCTGCCAGCGCTGGCCGATCTGCGCAGCGAGGGCGAGGAGCAGCGCGCCCTGCTGCTGGCACCATTCGCGCTCACGCCGCTCACCAGTGCGATCACATCTGAAGCACTGGCGCTCAGCGCCGATGCAAGCGTGCTGCAAGCCGCCAATACAATGGTCGAATGGGGTATCGATGAGCTGCCGATTGTCGAGCGCGACGGGCAGTTCGCCGGTTTGTTCACGCTCGATCTCGTGCTTGATGCGGCGCTAGCGGTGCGAAGCGCCGACAATGGCCGCATTCGCACTGCCGATGCGCCAACGCCACTCAGCACGCTGATGCAAGCACCCCGGCCCACTATCTTAGGTTACGAACTGGCCGCCGACGCCCTGGTTCAACTGGTCGGGGCACGCACGCATATCTTTGTGTTGGACAATGGCCGACCACTTGGCGTGCTCGACCGTGCGACGCTGCTGGCGAATATCACGCCACTACGGGCGCTTCTGGCCGGTGAACCTACCCGCGAGCAACTCCAGGCCGTACTGGGCGAGCAGCGCGTGGCCTCGCTGCCGCTGGCTCCGCTGCCCGCGCTCGATCAGCATGCAGGCTACGACCAAGCAATCATCACGCTACGCGAACACAACGCCAGCTGGCTCGCCGCAGTCGATGAGCAGGGCAAAACTCAAGGACTAGTCGGCAAGCGCACCCTTCTGCGCGCACTGGTACAAGAAAGCGCACACTGAGAAGGGTTGAGGGCTGAGGGCTGAGGGCTGAGGGCTGTCATCTTGTCATCTTGTCATCTTGTCATCTTGTCATCTGGTCATCTGGTCACAGCACCCGCCCCAGCCCGATCAACCGCGCCGGCACCTGCTTGAGCAGCGGCACCCGCAATGCAAAGCGTAGGTAGGCTGGCATCCGGAACGGGCCGACGGACGCCAGTGCGCCATCGATCACCTGGCGGTGGGCGAAATGCTGCGCGGCCTGCACAACCCGCGTGGGCCATTCGCGGCGGCGCTGCACCTGGCGCAAGTTGGCCTCACGCAGCGCGCCAGCCAGCAGCGGCGCAGCCAGCAGGGTTGCCGCAACGCTGGCATCCTGCAAGGCGCAGGTAATACCCACGCCTCCGACTGGCGACATCACATGTGCTGCGTCGCCAATCAATAGCAGGCCAGGCCGGTGCCAACGCACGGCCCGGCTGGATTCGACCGGCAGCAGTGCGCAGTCGGCCCAACCCCGGAGCGCGCGAACCCGCTCGGCCAGGCCTGGCAGTATCTCGGCCACGGCGTCCTGAAAGGCTGGAAAGCCGCGCTCACGTAGCTCCCCATAGCCGCCCTTCTGAACGATATAACCGATCTGCCAGGTCTCACCATGATCCATTAGCGCTAGCAGCGCGCCATGGCCAAAGCGGAACAGCGCCTCGGCCTCATCCTGGTCGCAGGGGCGGCGCGGCAAGCGAAACCACAGCACGTCGATCGGCGCGTTGCTCGGCTTGAGCGCAATGCCGGCCAGCTTGCGCACGGTCGAAAAGCGGCCGTCAGCACCGATCGTCAGCTGGGCACGCAACTCGCGGCGCTCCTCGCCAAGCGCGTAGCGCACTCCACGCACCACGCCCTGCTCGACAATCAGCTCACGCACTTTGGCCTGCATGATCAGGTGGGCGTTGCGCTGCATGGCAAGCTGCTCGTTCAGCAATTGCAGAAATGCCGACTGCGGCACCATTACGATGTATGGATAGCGCGAGGGCAGCTGCGTGAAATCGGCAAAGGTCACTACGCCCTCGGCAGTAGCAACATCGAAGCGGGGAATTTTGGCGTGGCGCAGTGCCAGCACCTGATCGGTCAGGCCAAGCTCGTCGAGCAACTCCAACGCGGCGGGGCTGAGTGTATTGCCGCGGAAATCACGTTCAAAGCTAGCCTGCGCCTCTAGCAGCGTCACACGCACGCCCTGGCGCGCCAGCAGTAGCGCCAGCAACATGCCAGCTGGCCCTGCGCCGACGATGCAGCAATCAGTTGAATCCACTAACTTTGGTTTCTAGCGTTACATAGGCTGAGACACAGCACTCTGTGTACAACCCATCCAAGCAGGGATTGTGCCGAGCGTGCTCTCGACCCGGTGCTCAAGCCCGGCGCTGATGAACTTTATCTCATGAATCGGGTAGCCCGCGCAGGCGTGCTTCGTCACCCCAGCCAGCGGCTTCAGCCGCCCGGCGCTATTGTCGCCCCACCGCATACGAAACCGTCTGACTCAGCGCGTCCTCAATCACCTGACCGTGGCGAAACACGTAGGTCGGCACGCGCAGCTCGGCCAGGCGCGCCTGCACCGTCAACGTGTCGCGCCAACCGCCGAACGACTGCGGGTCGAGCAGCACCACCACGGCGCGCACGCCCCGGTACAGCAGTTGCTGTAAGCTCAACACCCAGCGCTCGTCCAATGCCGGCGTGACGATCACCAGCGTGCAGTTGCGGCCAAATCGTGCGCTTTCCGCCGCCAACACCTCGGCCAGCGGCTGCACGCCATGCGCCCGCAGCACTGCCAGCGCCTCCAGCATCTTGAACAGCTGGCGCGATTCACGCTCGGCTGGAATAACCTCGCGATGCTGGCCCCAGGAGACCATGCCGACCATACGATTCTGGTCGAGCAGGTGCCGAATAATCGAAGCCGAGGCCTGCACGCCGTACTCTTCGGTCGATTCAGCCACGCGCACGGAATTGTCTACGTCACGCGCGCGCTTGTTGCCGATAAGTTGCTGGTGAACCCGCTCCTGCATGTCCAGCACAACATAAATCTCGGCGGTCGGGTCAAGCTCGAACTCCTTGACCATGAGCTTTCCACCGCGCGCCGTGGATTTCCAGTGGATACGGTTGAAGCTATCGCCAGGCTGGTAGTCGCGGATCGAGGAAACATTCGGCGTCACATGGTAAGCCCGGCTTTTGACATCTTGGCCGCCCGGTAGCTCGGCACTCGGCAGCGAGAAGGCGGGCAGCGGGGTGGTGCGCGGGTACACCAGCACTTCGCTGGTGCCTTCGACACGGCGCTGGAGCTTGAAAATACCAAACGGGTCGCCGCTGACCAACGTGGCCGGCCCCAGCGTGAACTTCCCACGCATGGTGCAGGGTGTTTTTGAAACCCAGCGCCGCCGATCCTTAGCCGGCAGGTATGAGACAAATCCGGAGGCGTGCAGCGGGAGATCAGAGTGGTCGCGCAGCTCGATCCACAGCTTTGGAAACGGCCACAAGTTTGTCACCGAAAGCCGCTCGTGGGCCAGACCGCCCACCTGCGTGCGCTGTGTAAAGGTTTCGCGCTCCACCCGCACGCCGCGCAAGTTGAACCAGGCCCACACGAACGAAACAACCAGCAAACCCAGCAGCAGGTAGAAGAGGTGAATAAACAGGCGAATACTGGTGCCTTGAGCCACAAAAAAGCTCAACAGTGCCAGCGCCAGAATACCGAGTGCGCGCATTGGGTGCCTTCTATTTACCAATACAAAAGCGGCTAAAGATCGCTGCCAGCAAGTCGTCGCCAACACCCTCGCCGGTGATTGCGCCAAGCGCGGCCAGCGCCCCGGTCAAGTCGACCGCCAGCAGGTCGGGCGGCAGGTTGCGCGCTCGGCCATCGATCGCGTCGCGCAGATGTTCAGCCACCTGACGCAGCGCATCGCGGTGGCGCGGGTTGGTGATCATCTGACCATCGCCGCTGGACACGCCACCAAGCAGCGCGGCGGCGATCTGCTCGCGCAATCGTTCCAGCCCCTGGCCGTCTAGCGCCGAAACCGGCGTGCCGTCGAGCTGGCTGGTGGCCAAGGGTGCCAGCGCATCGATCTTATTTTGCACAAGGATCAGCGAGCGCCCGGCCGCCTGCGCCGCGATCGCACGCTCTTCAAGGCCAAATGGCTGCGTGCTATCGTGAATCAGCAGCACCAGATCGGCCTGGGCCAGCGCGTTACGGCTGCGTTCCACGCCGATCCGCTCGACCACATCCTCGGTTTCCGTGATGCCAGCAGTGTCGATCAGTACAACCGGGATGCCGTGGATATTGGCCGTCTCCTCCAGCGTGTCGCGAGTGGTACCGGGAACAGGCGTCACAATCGCGCGATCGGCGCGTAACAACGCATTCAGCAAGCTGGACTTGCCGGCATTGGGCAGGCCTACCAGCGCCACCCGCGCGCCCTGGCGATAGATAATGCCCTGGTCGGCGCTGGCCAGCAGCCGCTCGACATGGGCCAGTGCCGCACCAAGTGGCTCCGCGACATCGGAAGCCTCGACCTCGTCCTCGGGAAAGTCGATCAGCGCAGTCACGTAGGCCAGCGGCCCCAGCAGCAGTTCGCGCAGCGCGGCCAGTTCGTTAGAAAGCCAGCCGTTTAGTTGGGCCTGAGCCATGCGCAAATTAGCGTTCGTCCGCGCCTGGATCACATCCAGCGTCGCCTCGGCCTGGGCTAGGTCGATTCGGCCATTGATAAAAGCGCGCATGGTGAACTCGCCCGGCTCGGCGGGGCGCGCACCCTCGGCCAGTGTTAGCTCCAGCGTGCGCGCCAGCACCAGCGGCCCGCCGTGGCAAGAGATTTCAGCCACATCTTCGGCGGTAAAGCTGCGCGGGCCACGAAAAAACACCGCCAGCGCCTCATCCAGCGGCACGCCAGCACCATCGACAACATGGCCGTGGCGCACCCGGTAGCTGCGCCAGGAGCCAGCCCGGCTGGGCCGAAAGATTAATTGGAGGATCGGCAACGCCTGCGGCCCGCTAAACCGCACCACGCCAATGCCGCCCTCGCCAGGAGGCGTGGCCACCGCCACAATCGTATCGTCATACAGCATACGGGAATTATACCATTCCAGACCAGGCCGGGTGTGACGATGTTCTTGCGCTGGCGCATGTTCTCGTGGGCTAGAAGCCCACTGTTAGGAGCCAAAACACGCTCAAGCGCGTTCGCGTGACTCCAACGCGCTTCAGCGTGTTTCCTGTTGCTAACAGCGGGCTTCTAGCACGCCAAGCAGCAAGCGCTCCGCACGAGTTTGAATTCCACCCACA
>JACMIM010000636.1 GCA_014381165.1 Roseiflexaceae bacterium | reverse complement strand
GGGTCGTTGGCGTCGGCGTCGCCGATATTTGTGGCAAGAACGGTAATCGTACAGGCACTGGCCGCGCCCAGGTCGGCGTCGGGGTCGAGCGTGAAGCTGCTGGCTGGCGAGGCCGAAAGCGCAAAGCTGCGGCTGACACTATCGCAGACCAGCGTGAACGCGCTTGCAGTGGCGTTGACGCTTTCGCTGAACTGCACACTGATATTGGACGATGCAGCCACACCGCTGGCGCTATTGACCGGCGTGGTGCCGACCACCACGGGCGCAGCGTCGATGGTGAAGCTGAAGCTGGCGTCGGCCAGCATGGCATCGGGCGGATCAATCGCGTCCACGTCACTTACCTGGTTCGCGCTGATGGCAAGCGTGCAGCTGGCCCCCGCCGCTAAGTCGCTGGTTGGATCAAGCGAGAAGCTGGTAGCTGGCGAGGCGCTGGCCACCAATGGCACGGCAACAGCGCCGCAAATCAGTGTAAAAGCACTTGGGCTGGCGCTGACTGGTTCGCTAAAAGTCACATCGATTGTGGCATTGCCAGCCACATCGCTCGCGCCATTGGCCGGTGTGCTGCTGGCCAGTTCGGGCGCGGCGTCGGTGGTGGTGAAAGCCACGGTGAGATCGGTGGCCAACGTATCGGGCGGATCGAGTGGGTCGGCGTCGCGTACCTGGGCGGCCACAATCGTCAGCACGCAAGCGGCGGTTTCTGGCAGCGCGGCAACTGGGTCGATTGTGAAGCTGCTGGCTGGGCCAGCCGGTGTGACGACGAATGGTTGCGCCGTGCCGCATTCCAGGCGAAAAGCGCCCGCGCCCAACTCGACCGGCTCGTCGAAGGTGACAACCAGGCTGGCGTTGGCCGGAAAGTCCGCCGCGTTATTGGCCGGGCTGGTGCTCAGGAGTTGGGGCGCGCCTTCGGCGCTGATCGACACGGTGGCGGAATCGCTGCCCAGCGCATTGGTGGCGGTGTAGCTGAAGCTATCTGGCCCGGTGTAGCCGGCTGGCGGCGTGTACACAAAGCTGCCGTCGGCGGCAATTGCAACACTGCCCCCTGCTGTAGTCGCGGGCGATGCAACGACCACGCCAAGGCTGGTGCCTGTATCATTCAGCAGCAGGCCGGGCGCGGCGACCGTGCGCGGCGTATCGCGGAAGGCGGTGTAGGCGTCGGCAAAAGCCAGCGGCGAAACGCGCGTCGAGCCGGGTACCAGGCTGGTGTTGGGATCGAGCAGGTCGCTGAAGGTTACGCCAGTGGCATCGGCACTGCTGGTGTTACTGATCGCAACTGTGTAGCGCAGCGTGTCACCAGGATCGGCATTGCCATCGCTATTCTGATCGACCAGCAGCGTGTCGGTCTTGCTAGCCAGCAGCGTGGGGGCAGCTTGGGGCATAGCTGTGGCGCGCGGCGCAGCGGCGGCAGGCGACACATAGGTGCCAAGCATGGCGATCAGCGCGCAAACGCGCGCGACGGCGATGGTGCGCGTGACAAAACGCGGCAGTGAATACACTGACACGGGCGGCTCCTTGATTGCAGATTACAGATTGCGAGAAAATAAGAAAGCTAGATTTGTTACGAGAAAATTGCTTGATAGCCCATGCCGCCAGGAACCGGGCCGATCGGCACCAGAAACAGCTCCAGCTGGCCCAGCACAGCGTGTGTGAGTGAGTAGATGTGCTGCGGCAGCGCTGCGCCCGGCGTAGCGTCGGCGAAGATGAGCGAAAACGGCTGGCGGCCTGATTGAGTCGGCCCGCCCAGCGCCTCGACCGTGATCAGCACAATAAGCCGGATCGGCTGGCCTGGCGCTGGGGAAAGCTGAAATTGTTGGCCGAGCAGTGGCGCGAAGGTCGCGTCGGAAAATGTATCAAGCATGAGCAATCACCTCCGGCTGGCACTCCATCAGCAGATACACACCTTTGTCCTCGCGAATGGCAAAGCCAAGCCGCTGGTATAAGCGCAGCGCTGGGTTGAAGCGCTCGACGTGAATGCTGACTGGCAGGCCCAGCCGCGCGCCTTCGGCAAGGATGGCGCGCAGAAATGCGCTGCCAAGACCCTGATTACGCTGCTCGGGGAGCAACGAAATATCGATGATCCGCAGCTCGCGCGGCCAGTGCGCCAGGTACAGGCGGCCAGCCGTTACCCCATCGACCTCAATTAACAGGAACGCCGCACCGGGATAGTACTGCTGATAGTGGGCGTGCTGGGCTGCGAACTGCTGGGCGACAAAGGGCTGCTTCTGTTCCGCGCTCCAATCGACCTGCGCCAGCTCCTCGGCCCGCGTGCTGGCATAGATTTCCAGCAGCGCCGGCTCGTCGGCGGGCGTGATCGGGCGGGTTGTAATAGTTCGTCCGAAAACGAATAGCTGAAGATTCAGATTCATGAAGCGTCTACGCTTTGTTTTAGTTAGGAGTTACGCAGTTGCCCAAGAGCTTTCACTTCGCCTGCGGCGAGCAAGGAAATGCTGAATAATTGTTTCGCTTTTTGGTGCAGGACACCAAAGAGTGAAACAAAAAGATAGATTTTTCATGCTGCCGCACGCTGAAGTCGCCAACTGCGTAAGTCCTATTGGTATTTCACGGTCGCGGCGGAAATATGCCCTGGAGCGCAATGCAGAACGATAACGTTAGGTATGGCTGCATGTTGGTATGGGGCAGGCTGCCGCCAGCGGGCGCGAGTGCCTGGGGCGACATCGACACCAAATTGGCGCTGGCATTGGTCTGGTAAGCTCTGGCGCTACGCGAACGGGCCAGTACCATCAATGGCCCCGGCGCGTTGACATCGGCGGCCTCGGCAGAGGCGGACAGCGCGTGGGCGTGAGCGGGCATCTCGGATTCGAGCAGCGTGACGGTTTCGGTGCCGCTCGCTTCGCCCAGGTCGTGCAGGCTCAGTCCTGGCCCCTGGCCGGGGTGCATGGGCGCGTTGCCCTGAAGGTTGGGCAGCGCAAAGGTGGATTGACCATTGCCGCCGTAGGTGGTGCCCAGCAGCGAGAACAGGGCGGTGTTCTGCGAGAGCGGCAGCAACTGACCGTCGCAGAAGGCCCAGCCCTCTGGCGCAAAGTTGAACGGGAAGATGCGGACTTCCGCAACAAATGGCTCGGTCATATGAAGCTCCCTTAGGTCGGGCTTGGGTAGATACCAAACAGCGAAATGATAAAGTTGAGACACAGATACGGCTGTAGATTGGTGTGCGGCTGGCTGCCACCCACCGAGCCGACAGCAGTGGCGGCCAGCGCTACGGTCGGCACGTCGGCATAGTACAGCGTTGGGCCAGAACCCTCGGCAAGCACACGGCCAACCGGCAGGGCGCTGGTCGCCAACGCAGTGGTGGCAACCACGCCATGGGTATGGCTCGGCAGCTGCTGTGTGGTCAAGGTTACGCTTTCGACGCCCGCCGCCTCGCCAATGATATACGTGACACTATTGGGGCCAGTACCCATGTGTAGCGGCAGGCGACCACGTAGATCAGGCAGCGCAAAGGTCGACTGGCCATCGCCGCCGTAGGTGGTGCCAATCAGCTGAAACAGCGTCTCATTCTCCGAGATTGGCAGCAGTTGGCCCTCGCACAGCATCCAGCCTGCTGGCGCGAAGTTGCCAGCAAATATGAGAATTTCGCCAACATAGTGGGTTCCCATGGCTCGCTCCTTAATTTGGTGATGGATAGATGCCTTGAAGCGCGATAATAAAGTTCAGCGCCAGGTAGGGCTGCATGTTGGTATGAGGCTGGCTGCCGCCAACATTGGCCACCCCAGCAGGCGCAAGCGAGGTTAGCGCGCTGGCGCTGCCATAGATACGCCCCGGCACATTGGCCAGCACCCCACTAGCCGGGTTGTTGGTGTTGCCAGCCGTGGCAGACGCCGATAGAACGTGGCTATGTACGGGTAGTCCGGACTGCGTGAGCGTGTGGTTCTGCTCGCCGGACGCCTCGCCCAGCGTGTGGCCATTGCCAACGTGGATCGGCACGCGGCCTCGCAAGTCCGGCAGCGCAAAGGTCGTCTGTCCATTGCCGCCGTAGGTGGTGCCAAGCAGCGAGAACAGCGCCTGGTTCTGGTTGATCGGCAGTAGCTGCCCGTTGCAAAGCGCCCAGTTTTTGGGCGGAAAGTTGAAGCTACACATTCGTATTTCGGACAGAAATGACTCGGCCATGTACATCCTTTTCGTTGTTGGATTGGTGCCTGGCACCAACCCGAGCAACACTTGGTTTTTGTAAGAAACTAGGCAGATAGCGCTTTTCGCAGGGCGGCGGCAGGGAGCGACGGTCTTGTTTTGCCCGCCGCAAGCGAGGAACACGCAAAGACTACACAACCAAGTATGGGTACAGCCAGCCGCTGCGCAGCTCGCGTCGCAGGGCCGCGTGATGCTGGTGCTGGGCGGCACTGGTGCCAAGCTGGGCGATGACGGTATTCTGGTAGCCAGCAGCGGTTCGGCGCACCTCACGCAGGTACAACGGGCTGGTGATCTCGTCAAAGGCTGGCTCGAAGGAAAGCCGCCCGCGTGGGCCGACCAACGTGGCTTGCTCCAGGGTCGCGTGCAGCTGCGCGAAGTCGCCCAGATCGCCGCCAGCCTCGGCCAGCGCCACGAGCAGCCGCCCAGTATCGTAGCCCAACGCAGCGCTTTCGTCGGCCTCGCGCCCGGTGGCAGCGGCAAAGTTTGTGACAAAGCTGCGGTTCTCGGCCAGATCAAGCGCACGCGACCAGGGCATGACGCTGGCGATGCCAAGCGCGAGCGCGCCGTGCCTCGGCAACAGCTGCTCGTCGACCAGAAAGCCTGCGCCGATCAGCGGCACACGGGCCAGCGGCGCGGCCGCGTAGGCTTGGGTGAAGGCCAGTGCCTCGCTGCCACTAAATGCGGCATATACCAGATCGGGGTTGCTCGCACCGGCCAGCACAAGCTGCGCGCCAAGCTCGGCAGGGCTGTTGGCCACCAGCGTGGCGAGGACCGTACCACCAGCCTGGGTGAAGCCATGGCGGAAAGCGTACAGCGCATCGTACCCAGCCTCGTAGAGCGCCGTGATTATCACGGCGCGCTGGCCGCGCTCGATCGCCCACTCGCCAAGCGCACGGTTGGCCTGCCAGTAGCTCAACGAGCTGCGGATGAGTGGGCCGCGTTCAGCCGGGCGGTCGATCACATTCGCGCCAATATCGCTGACGATCATTGGCACGCCCTGCTGGCGCAGCAGTGGAGCGAGCGATGCAGCCTCGTTGCGGCTGATCAGCCCAGTGACAAGCTGTACATCCTGCTCGACAACCAGCTGGCGGGCCTGGACAAGCGAATCATACGGCGAACTGTAGGCTGCGGGAACCAGCGTGAAGCGGCCAGCGCCAGACTGCTGGCCCTCGGCCAGTGCCAGCTGCAAGCCACCGTGTAGCTGGCTGGCCAGGCTGGCGTGGCGGGCG
>JACMIM010000635.1 GCA_014381165.1 Roseiflexaceae bacterium | reverse complement strand
CGCTTGGTATCAAGTTCTGAAACGTGAACCATGCCATCCTTGCCGGGCACCAGATTGACGAATGCGCCGAATGGCATGATACGCACAATCTTGCCGGTGAACACATCGCCAACCTTGATCTCACGAGTCAGCGCTTCGACCATCGCGACGGCCTTTTGCGCGGCCTCGCCATCAGCCGTGGCCACAAACACGCGGCCATCGTCCTCGACATCGATTGTCGCGCCAGTCGCCTCGATGATGCTGCGGATAGTCTTGCCGCCCGGGCCGATCAGCGCGCCGATCTTCTCCGGGTTGATTTGTAGGGTGATGATGCGTGGCGCATACTGCGAAAGCTCAGGGCGATGCACAGCTAGCACTGCATCCATTTTGCCAAGAATATGCACAAGACCTTCGCGGGCCTGGGCAAAGGCTTGACGCATGATATCGTAGGTGATGCCGGTGGTCTTGATGTCCATCTGTAGGCCAGTGATACCCTCGCTGGTGCCGGCCACCTTGAAGTCCATGTCGCCCAGATTGTCTTCCATGCCTTGGATGTCGGTCAGTACCTTCCACTGGCCATTATTACCAGTGATCAGGCCCATCGCAACGCCAGCGACTGCACGCTTGATCGGCACGCCCGCGTCCATCAGCGAAAGACTGGAGCCGCAGACCGAAGCCATGGACGATGAGCCGTTCGAGGCCAGCACCTCGGAAACCAACCGCAGCGTGTACGGAAACTCATTCTCGTCGGGCAGCACTGCCAGCAGCGAGCGCTCGGCTAGCGCGCCGTGGCCGATATCGCGGCGCTTGGGGCCGCGCAGCGGGCGGGCCTCGCCAGTCGAGTAGGGCGGAAAGTTATAGTGATGGATGTAGCGCTTGGTTGTCTCGATGCCGAGGTCATCCAGCCGCTGGCCCTCACCCGGCGAGCCGAGTGTGGTAATCGTCATCACCTGTGTCTGGCCACGGGTGAACAGGCCCGAGCCGTGGACACGCGGCACAAGGCCAGTCTCGACCGTAATTGGGCGAATCTCGGTCGACGCACGGCCATCGACGCGGACATCGCGCTCCAGAATAGCCGAGCGCACTTCTTCCTTGACCAGCGCATCAAACACCTTCTTGACGGCTTTGGTACGCGAGGCGATTTCTTCCTCCGGCTCGTCGACAGTGAACGCGACGACCAGTTCAGCCTGAAGCGTATCGGTCGCAGCCACACGGGCGGCCTTGTCCGGATTGTTGATCGTTTCGCGCAACCGCCCGCCCAGCCACTCGCCAACCGACTCCTCAAGCGAGGTGTCAGGTGTGGGAGCTACGAACAGCTTCTTGACTGGCTGCACCAGCGCCACCAGTTGCTCTTGCAGATCGCAAATCTGCTTGCAGATCGCGTGGCCCTGCATAACGCCTTCGAGCATCTCGTTCTCAGTCAGTTCGTGCGCGCCGGCCTCGACCATGAGCACTGCATCCTTGGTGCCAGCGACGACCAGATCGAGCCGACTATCGACCATCTGCGGCTGCTCGGGGTTGAGCACAATCTCGCCATCGATATGGCCAACCAATGCCGCGCCGACTGGGCCAGCAAACGGGATGTTCGAGATCGCCAGGGCCGCAGACGCGCCGATAATGGCGAGCGGGCCGGGATCGTTGATCATATCAACCGAATAGGTGTTGATGATCACCTGAACTTCGTTGCGGTAGCCCTTTGGGAACAGCGGCCGCAGCGGGCGGTCGGTCAGGCGCGAGGTCAGCGTGGCCGTTTCAGTCGGCCTGCCTTCGCGTTTGAAGAAGCTGCCGGGAATCTTGCCGGCGGCATACATCTTCTCCTCGTAGTCCACCGTTAGCGGAAAGAAATCGATGCCCTCGCGCGCATCTCCGCCAACCACCGTTGCCAGCAGCATAGTATCGCCATAGCGTACCGTTACTGCGCCGCTGGCTTGCTCGGCCAGCCGTCCCGTCTCGATCGTCAGTGTTCGCCCAGCGATCTCGGCGCTGACCGAGTGTACCTTTCGCTCTGTCATATTCTCTCCTTCAAACAGGCCACCCTATGCGGCCTGTCGAGAGGTGTTAGGCACTGGAGAGAGGACTCAACCAAACGTTCGATATTCAGAACCATGGTGTCGAGTACACTCTCCAATCCCTAACGCGCCTCTCGATCTTGTACGCCTGCTTGCCCGCCTCACAGGCAGCCTCGTCCTCATGCCGTATACATCACAACACAAGCCCAGGGAAGTGTGTTCCCTGGGCTTGCTAGAGCTGAATCACGCCAAAACTCATGATTCAGATGGGATACTTTCTGTCGCTTCTGCATCAGTTAGCGCGATTTAACCGACGACAGTGTGTCGCGCAGGCCAAGCCGCTCGATCAGGCCGCGATACCGCGCAACATCCTTGCCCTTGATGTAGACAAGCAAACGGCGGCGGCGACCAACCAGCTTCAACAGGCCGCGGCGCGAGTTATGATCGTGAATATGAGTCTTGAGATGATCGATCAGCAGGTTAATGCGATCAGTCAGCAGCGCGATCTGCACCTCTGGCGAACCAGTGTCGCTTTCGTGCGTGCGATAATCGCCAATGATTGTGCTTTTCTCAACGTATTCGTGCGCCATTTTGAAGCTCCTTTGTCAAATCGCGAACAGGCTTGGCGGTGCCTGCCGTTCTGTAGATCTAGTGACACCCAACAGTATATCAGATTATGGCAAATTACGCCAACTAAAAACCTACCTCCACGATTTGGCGTCCGATACGATCCTGTGGAAAGCCGACGCCATCCCAGGTTAGGCCGACATAGAAGCCCATTTTCGTTTCAGGCTGATCGACTTTGATGCGGCCAATTACGGAAGCTTCTTCGCCGGGTTGAAGCATATCTTCGACAAATGGCGTAGCCCACTGCTCGGGCGGGCGCGGCGAGATCGCCCAGCGGAAGGGATAGCGCCGTGGCCCGGCGGTCGTGTTGGCGTCCCAGTCCACGCCGACCCGCCAGAAGCCACCAGGCTTTTGTACATACTGGCCGTCCTCGATAGCCGAGAACACATCGTTAGTGGAATATTGATAGCCTGAGGGTGGGCCATAGGTACGAATTGCCACATCGCCGGTGTTCTTGACCCGCAGCGTCACCGTAATCAGATTGCCAAGCTCGACCCGTGCTGGGGCGATCGCGCTATATGTGATCGTCGCTTCGGGCTGGCCGCTGGATGTGATGGCGATCTGGCCCTGGCGGCGCACGATGTTGCCGAAATCGTCCTGGGCGCGCAGCGTGTAGGTATAGCTGCCGGTTGGCAGAAGGCCACCGTCGGCGGTCTTGCCGTCCCAGCGCGCCACTTGTGGCATCGGCTCCTGCTGCTCGGCGGCGATAATCGGAATGATATTGCCGCCGCCAGGTGGCGCGACAAACAGATCGACGGTAGCCGTGACTGGCAGTTGGTAGGTGATTTCAGCGGTATCGTCGATGCCATCGGAATCGGGCGAGATTGCTGCTGGCGAGACCAACAGATTCTCGACCTGCGGCGGCTCGATATCGCGCCCACGAATAAGCAATGCGCCGCTGCTGGTAGCGGCCTGGCCGTCCGCCGCAGTAGCCTCGATTGTATAGGTGTAGGCTCCGCTGGGCAGGGCACGCTGGAGAATCTGCGGGTCGTCGGTTGGCGCGGTGCCGTCGAAGCGCAACGTGTAGGGATCGGATGATGCCGTGCGGGCTTCGCCGTCGCGTAGGATGAAGCGTTGGCCAGTACTATCAGCAAGGAATACTGAAATAGTGGCAGGGCGGCCAAGTTGGTAGGACAGCACGGCTGCCGTTCCAGCATCACGGTCAACGACGACACTGCCGCTGCTATCAGTCAGGAGCGGGCCGCCGCCGCAGGAGGCGAGTGTGGAAGCGAGTAGAGACAAGGTCATGAGCAGGCGAAGCAATTTCATTGTTATTCCGAAGGGTCGGCTCGCGAGCTGCCCATACACTACGGCGGGGCAGAGCGAGCCGCCCATACACAGCAAGTTACCGTGTTTCAGTAGTGTTCAGGGGCGGTGCATTTGCCACACGCTGCGCATCAAGTGGGTAGCGCCGTGAGAGCAGCGCCAGTGCCAGCGCGCCGAGGGTCACGCCGAACCAGAGCGTACAGAAGCGAATGATTAATGTGGCCACCGTGGCCGCGCCGAAAGACAGTCCCGGCACCAGCAGCACCAGTAGGCCGGTGCTAGAGGCCTCGGAGACACCCAGACCACCTGGTAGAAACGAGATGAGACCAAATAGTGTCGATGCCGCGAACACAAAGGTAGCCACCAGTAGCAGATGCCACGATGGCTCGACGCCCAGGCCAAGCAGCACATAATACATGGCCACGCATTCACCAAACCACGAAATCAGACTGATCAACGTTGTTATCAGAAGCAGCCGAAACGAGAGCAGTTGATGCATGCTTTCGTAGACTGTTGTGAGCCGAGGGGCGAGCTTTGCGCCGCCTGGTACGCGACCAACCAAGGCCAGAATGCGCGCGCACAACGGGCGAAACTGGAGCGCAATAATTCCAGCCACACTCAGGGCGACCAACGCGATAAAGGCTGGGCGAGCGGGCGGGTAGACCGTCAGCCCCAGACCCATCAGCAACAGCATGGCCAGGCCGTCGGTCAAGCGCTCGGCTAGCACGATCGGCGCTGAGGCCGTGACGGGGGTGCCGTTCATGCGCCGCAGTAGAAATGATTTGAGCACCTCGCCGACTTTACCCGGCGTGACCGCCATCACCATGCCGCTGGTAAACAGCAGCCCGCTGTCGGCAACGTTCACGCCCTGGCCCATCTTCATATGGCGCAGGTAGAAATCCCATTTCAGCCAGCGCCCAATATAGTTGAGCAGCGTAAAACCAAGAATGGCCGGCAGCACCGACCGATCAAAACTGGCAAAGCTCGCGCCGACCTGCTTGATATCGCTGACCAGACTGATCACAAGCACTACGGCCAAACCAAGTAGCACAGCGATAACTATTTTCCCGCGAAGTTGCGCAAGCACGAAAAAGCTCCGTAGCGATCAGCTATTTTTCTAATGATTGAGCTACAGTGTACCATTTCTTAGAATATTTGTTGCGGGGCCGACCCACGGGGGGCGAGACGTATGGTTCTGCGCACCTGACCCGGCGCTGAAGCGCCGGGCTATTGGGTTAGGAATTACGCAGTTGCCCAAGAGGTTTCATTTCGCCTGCGTTGGGCAAGGAAATAACTCATCATTATTTCGTTTGTTGTGCTTGCACAAAAAACGAAACAAAAGAGATAGACGTTCCCTGCTGCCGCAGGCTGAAGTCGCCAACTGCGTAAGTCCTATGGGTTTAACATGTGCCATCTAGCCAACACACAGTTGCGCCCGGTGCTGGCCACACTGTAGCCAACGCCGGGCGCAATGGGTATGCTCGCTTGCGAGATGCGGTTACTCCAACACCTCGAACGACTGCGCGATCTGGTCGAAGGTTTCAGTATAGCTGTCCTGGCTGCCGGGTGCGCTGGTCAGTGTTAGCACGTACAAATCTTGGCCGACACCTAGGATATACTGGGTCAGCGACAGCTGCGTCATATCGCCGCCGCCAGCCACTTGCATTTCAGGCTGGTAGCGCAGCACGATCGCTTCGCCAGCTGGCAGTGTGACACGCTCGCTGTCCACTTCGGTGACATTCATCGAGGTCTTGATCTGCTCGATGTTGGCCTGCTCGATTGCATCGAGCGGCACTTCCATGCCAACATCTTGCTTGATGATGTTGATATTAGTCGTCAAACCATCGCTCATGCCGCCCTCGGAAAGATCAAACCCGTAGAACTTAATACCAGCGGCGGCAAGCTGCTCGATCTGGCCAGGGAAGCCCGCGCCAAGGTCAGGATTCTGCTCGACGACCTCGGCGATCGCCTCTTCGATCTGGCCCTCGGTCAAATTGATGTTCTCCCATTCAGGCGGCAGTGAAATCGCAAAGCCGTCTGCGGTCTGCTCGAAGCGCTGCCAGCCCTCAGGCAGTTCAGCCTGCACAGCAGAGGCAGCGGTCGGCGCGGCGGTTGGTGCGGCAACCGTGGTCGGCGCACTGGTTGCTGCGGGCGCACTGGTTGCTGCGAGGGCAGCAGTGGTGGCGGCAGGTGTATTGGCGGCACCACCACACGCTGCGAGGGTAATCGCGGTGCCGCCGATGATGGTCAGTCGCTGAAGCTGTCGGTTCATCTGTCCTCCATAATGTTAGGACTTACGCAGTTGGCGGATTCAGTCTGCGGCAGCATCGAAAACTATCTTTTCTGTTTCGTTTTGTAGTGTAGAGCACCACAAAACGAAACAATGATGAGGTAGTTGCTTGCCCGCCTCAGGCGTAACGAAAGCTTTTGAGTACCTGCGTAACTCCTAGACGTGTTGTGTTGCAGTGGTATGTTGTACCAATTCGATCAGCACACCCAGCGTGCTTTTGGGGTGCAGAAAGGCAACTAGCGTGTTGTGCAAGCCGGGACGCGGCTGCTCATCGATCAAGCTGATGCCCTGTTGCTGAAGCTGCTCCAGCGCTTGGGCGATATCGACGACCCGATACGCCATGTGGTGCATACCAGGGCCGCGATCATCAAGGAACTTGGCGAACGCCGCCTCTGCCGATGTCGGCGCGATCAGCTCGATCAGTGTTTGGCCAATGTGTGACACCGCCACCTCCATGTGCCGATCCGGCATCAGGATGCGCTCCCAACTGGACACGCCGAAGCAACTACTGTAGAGCGCGATCGCCGCTTCGAGGTCGCGTACTGCCAGGCCAACATGATCGACGTGTGTAAACATGACACGCTCCTGCATGCAAAACAGGGCTAGCCTATCATTATGCTGTATTCACGTCAACTAACAGTTTTGTGAACATCAACAGCGCCGTGTGCAGCACACGCATAGGTAGGAGAACGGGTAACGTGCAGCAGAGTAGACGGCACTATGAGTCAGTCCGTTCTTCTAGCGAATGTTAGAAGCAAACAGCTTTTCGGTGTAACGAGCGGCTCTTGGGTATTTTCCGCCTACCCGCCGTAGCCTTCGCTCATCACATTACGATAGAGCCGTTGAAGCATCTGAAGCGAAAGCGTCTCGTCCTCACGGCCAGGCAGCGGCGTGCGTTCAGCGTAGTGGCGGCGCAAACGGTTCATTATGGCTTCGACGTAGGCTCGTCGTGTTTCTGTTTCGTTATTCATTGTTACACCCTTTTTGATTGGCTGGTAGTATGGCAATCCTAGCGGATTTATAAAATAAGAAGGGGGTTTCTCGGGGGCTGCGCCCCAAACCACCGCTTTGTACCACGCACGTTCGCAACTTACATAGGATTGCTGTAGGTAAGTAATGGCAACTTGTGTGCCACACATCTTCTTGCCGCTGGCTGAACCTTATGGTACAATCTTTCTCCGAGGGGACGTGGCGGAATTGGCAGACGCGCTAGACTTAGGATCTAGTGCCGCAAGGCGTAAGGGTTCAAGTCCCTTCGTCCCCACCAGCCAAGAACAAAGAACAGAGAACAAAGAACAGCAGCAACGGTCGTTCTTTGTTCTCTGTTCTCTGTTCTTTGTTCTTCAGCCCTGACGAATAATCTCCAGCATCTCCGCGACTTCGATCACCTTGACGCGCGGGCGGCCTTGCGTGCTGCCCAGGCCGGTTTCGTGGCCGTCGAGTATCTTCCAATCGGGCCAGCCGACGTAGTCAGGCTTGCGCTCCTGTAGCAGTGCCTCGATCAATGCTGGATCGCGCTGATCCTGGGCGATGCCAGGCAGGCTTGCCAAATCTTCGACCATCGCGCTCACGGTGGCGGCGGCATCGGGCTTGTTGGTGCCGATCACGCCGGAGGGGCCGCGCTTGATCCAGCCAACCACATATTCGCCGCTAACCGACTCGCCGGTGCTGTCGCGTACCACCCGCCCAGCCACATTGGCGATCGTGTTGGTCGATTCATCGAAGGGCACGCCGGCCAGCGGCACGCCCTTGTAGCCAACCGAACGCAGCACAATACCTGCTTCGATTGTTTCGAATTGACCGCTGCCCCTGGCTTTCAGCACGCCGCCGCCGTCCGTCACCAGCGTGTTGCGCTCGATTTTGACAGCGGCAAGGCGGCCGTCCTGGCCAATGATCTCGGCTGGCGAAGCAAAGAAACGCATGACAATGCGGCGGGGCGCGCCGGTGCTGCCGCGCTGGGCGTATGTGCGCAGCAATTCGACATTCTTGGCAGCAGTCCTGTCGGTTGCGACCGTCTCGGCACTGACTTCGTCCAGCTCTAGGTCGGCGGCATTCACGATCACATCGACGCCGTGCAGCTCGCCAAACTCCTTCAGCTCAGGCGTGGTGAAGGCGGCCTGCGCCGGCCCACGCCGCCCAAGCATCACTACCTCGCGTACCTGGCTTTGGCGCAGCTGTGCGAGAGCATGATCGGCGATATCGGTCTGGGCCAGCTCGTCGGGGCTGGAAACCAAGATGCGAGCCACATCCATGGCCACATTGCCGTTGCCAACAACTACAACCCGTTCACAAGACAGATCGAAAACAAGGTCGGCGTAATCGGGCCGGCCGTTGTACCAGCCGACGAATTCGGTGGCCGGGAAGCTGCCGACCAAATCTTCGCCAGGGATGCCCATGCGGCGGTCGGACTGTGCGCCGACCGCGTAGATAATCTGATCGTACAGCGGCTTGAGATCGGCGTGTGTGACATCAAGGCCAAAGGTGACATTGCCGAAGTAGCGCACATTGGGGCTGGCGGCGATCTTATCGTAGACCCGCGTGACGGCCTTGATCGACTGGTGGTCGGGCGCAACGCCCTCGCGCACCAGGCCAAAGGGCGTGGGGAAGCGGTTGAAGAAATCGATACTGCAGGCCAGCTCTTTGCGCTTGAGCAGCGCCTCGGCGGCGTAAAAGGCAGCCGGGCCTGCGCCAATAATCGCAATACGAACTGGACGATCGGCGGTGCCTAATGGCAGTTCCACAATGCGTCTCCAAGTAAAGGAGGGGGAGTTTTTCTTGGGGGCTGCGCCCCAAACCCCCGCTTTTCATTCAGGACAGCTACACCGGTGGCCAGGGAATGTTGCGGCCCTGGCCTGGCTCGGCGTGGTGCCGCCCGCTTCCAACCAGCTTATCGAGGCGGCGGCGCATGGCTCGCATCTCGTCTTCGGCCAGCAACTGATCGAGCAGATCGTAGGTCGATTCGCCTGCGCACCAAGCATCGCGCAGCGCCGTCAGATCGGCCAGGATATCGGGGCGCAGCGGCTTGCCGGCGTAATCCCACAGCACGGTGCGCAGCTTATACTCGCTATGGAAGCAGATGCCGTGGTCGATCGCCCAGAGCCGGTTATCGCTGCCTTTCAGGCAATGGCCGCTCTTGCGGTCGGCGTTGTTGGCGAGAACGTCGAAGGCGGCTAGGCGCTCGATTTGATCTTCGTAGCCGCCCTCTTTCTGCATGGTGAACAGATGGGCCTGCTCGTCGCTGTCGATAAATAGCTGCATCGAGCCGACGCCATACGGCCCGTCGCGCAGCACAGTGGGCGGTACGAGCTGCCAGCCCAGCGCCTCATTCAGCACATAGGCGGCCACCTCGCGCTGACAGAGCGTGCCGCGCGGAAAGTCCCACAGTGGGCGCTCGCCGCGGCGCGGCTTGTACACGGCCAGGCCCTGAAGATCGCCCTGGCGCACCAGCGTGAGCAGCGTGTAATTGCTGCTGTAGGGCAGCATGCCCTGCACCTCGATCTCGCCCTGCGCAAGCAGCGAAAGGATGCTGGCAACATTGAGTTCGGTCATAGATGGTAGCTTTCAGCTAATCAGCAGTCAGCTATCAGCGCGGCGCAGCACAACAGCAGTGTGGCTGGTAGCTGCGTGCTGACGAGCTGATGGCTAGTTCATCCTGGGGCAAAAATGGCCTTCCGGGTCGATCGGGCGGGCGCAGTTGCCGCAGATGCGGCGGCCCTTCGAAACCACCTGGAGCGCGTGTTGACTAAGCGCTTTCATCTGCTCGCGGCCTGCACTGAAGCGTGCGGTCAAAGTTTCGCCATCCTCCTCCAGCCCCTGGATGATCAGCAGAACCAGATCGCGCTCGGCATCATACCCAAGCCCCATCTGCGAGATACGGAAGCGTGACTCCAGCGGTTCCTCCAGTGTCATATCGCTGATCAGCATGAAATCATCGGCGGTGGACAGCAGCGGGTTCTTCTCGACCAGCTCCTCAAGGAACTGGTCAATTGATTGCGCGAGCACTTGCACTTGCTGTTTTTCGGCAATCAGTGAAACCAGCTCGCGCCCACGCCGGGCTTGGACATAAAAGACGCGCTGCCCTGGCTCGCCAATGGCGCTGGCCGTAATGCGCGTCACCTGATCAAGATCGTAGGTAAATTCTTCCATGAGTTTGTGCTAGCTCGTTCCAGTTTCTGTGCTTTTTGCGCTTTCCGCGTCCCCGGCGGTGGATTGTTCGGTTTGCGGCTGCTCAACAACGGCCGATTGTTCGGGTTGCGGCTGCTCGTCCTTTGCCGGCGTTGGCTCCTCCGGCTTGGGAATCAGGTGGTCGAGTGTGCCGAGATCGTTATAGCACACCAGGCGCGGCCCCATTTTGCTAAATGAGACCGCCGAGAGCGAACACGGCTCAATAGCTAAACGTTGAAACAGGTCGATGTGGATGCCTAAGTAATAGGCCAGCGCCAGCCGGATCATGTCGGCGTGCGAAACGACGGCGATGGTCTCTTTGGGATGGCGATTGCGCAGCGTATCGATCGCCTGCACCATGCGGGTCTGCGATTCGCCCAGTGTCTCGCCGCCGGGAAAGCGTGTGCCGCTGGGGTAGTGTTGCACGCCTGGCCAAAGTTCGTGCTTATACAGCTCCTTGAGTTCAGCGCCATTCCACTCGCCATACTTGACCTCGCCAATCGCCTCGACAATGTGAATCGGCATGCCGCGCGGAGTCGCCAGCGCGCGCGCCGTTTCCAGCGTGCGCTCCAGTGGGCTGGTGTAGATCGCGTGGATGGGCACCGGCACCAGGCGGGCAGCCAGCGACTCGGCCTGCTTGCGGCCTGCCTCGTTCAAATGCACGCCGGGCGTCCAGCCAGCCAGTCGGCCGTGAACCCAGTCGTTCGTGCCGTGGCGGATCAGCAACACAAGGCTCACAAGCGCTCCTTCTTTTCGTGCTCTTTGCCCTGGCATGATAACACTTTTTCAGCAGTTGGCGCTCAGTAAACAAATGGAATCCGTGAACCCTGGCTGTGGCAGCCTGGTCATGTGCTGCCAACAGCGCCGTCCTCAGCTGGCTCAGTAAGATCGCAGAGGAAATACACGTTCGTCGGTGCTGGCTCGAACGAGTCGGCAGGTGGGCGCATGGCATACGGCAGCGCCGACATACTGAATGTGGTGTTGGGTTCCGTGTTGGTTTGGATGGCACCATCAGGGTCGGTGGCTAGGGGCACCTCGGATGTCGGCACCGACAACTGCTGTGGCGTCGCACGCCAGGTCGTTGCTGTTGCGGAAGACTGCCCGCCGGTGGTGACAACAATGCGGGTGCCATCCGTGCCGGCCACCGGCGTTTTCCGCCCAGCCGGCAGCGCAGGTAATTGGCTCCAACGGTTGGTGCGCGGATCATACATCGCCACCTCGCTCGTGCTCGCGCCGCTTGTCCCATTGTTCACCGAGCCGCCGATGACGATCAGGCGACCATCCATGACGAATGTTGATGCGCTGATATGGCTACGACTGTGCGGCAAGTCAGCCGCGCGCGTCCACGCATTAGTCGCGGGGTTGTACACATCGACCCGCTTCTGACTCGTCGTTCCTTCCTTTGACACATACTGCCCACCAAGCACGTAGGCTTTGCCATCCAGCACCGCTGCACCCAAATGATTGCGCGGATTAGGCAGCGGTGCCGCAGTTGTCCAGCGCGTGGCACTCTCCAGATCAAGCACAAAGTGATCGGCCTGATCGGCGGTCGAGGAGTTGGAACCTTGGCGGCGTGTGGCACCACCAAAGAAGTGGAGCTTGCGGTTCAGCGTAACAACGGCCCCTCCACCGCGCGATGCGGGGAGCGCGGGGCCAGCACTCCACGTATTCCTGCTGATGTTGTACTTCCATACATGGTTGGTGCTCGGGCCAGGATTGTCACCGACGTACCCGCCGACCAGATAGATCGTGTTGCCATCGACGGTCTGCCCAGCATGCGTGAGCACCTCAGGCAGATCGGCGAGTCGTCGCCAGCGATTTGCCGCGATGTCATAGACATCCACACGTCTCGTAGCACGCAGACTCTTGTCGTAGAAACCACCAAACACGTACAGCTTTCCGTCGACGACGAGCCCTTGTGCTTCGAAGCGGGCGAGCGGCGCGGATGCGCCATTGCTCCAGGTGTAAGCTGGCGCAGCATGAACTCGTGCAGTTGATAGCTGCAGTCCGAGCAACACGATGCTGCCCACGAGGAGAAGCCAGCGGAGCGGGGTGCGACGGAACAAACGAATGAGCACGATGGATGGGCGGCTGCAGAT
>JACMIM010000634.1 GCA_014381165.1 Roseiflexaceae bacterium | reverse complement strand
CCATAGGCTCTGGCCTGCTCTTGGGGCGCGTCGGCCGCGCTGAGGAGGCTGCAAGCGCTGCCTTGTTCTGCATGTCAAACCCGTATGTGACAGGCTCGGTCGTGGTCGTGGATGGCGGCACGTCGCTGGTCTAGCCTATCGCAAAAGGTGATTAGCACAGGAGGGCAGCGATGAAAGTATTAATTATTGCGAGGCTGCGCGCTGAAGCCACAGCAGAGCGTATCGCACCCCACATACGCGCTCAGGCTGCCGCCGTATGGCACACATACAAGAGCAATCAGCTCCGTGAAATGTACTACTGGGCCAACGAAAACAAGCCCGGCGGCGCAGTCCTCGTGTACGAAACTGGCACCGTCGAGGCGGCGCGCGATCTCGCGCAATCGTTGCCCATAGCGCAGGCCGAACTAGTGGACGTCGAGGTATATGTGCTTGAGCCGTATCTCAACGTCGAGGCCTTGTTTGCTGCATCAGGCGAACCGATCAACGCCTGAAGCTTGCACGATCGTTATCTTTAGTTTGCACAAAAGGATCTCTGTCATGAACACGTCACAGGGCTTTTACCGCTTCCGCATCGGCACGATCAACGCCACGGCCATTCTCGACGGTGCCCTCTCTGTGCCCGTCGCACTCTACGGCGTCAACGTCGCGCCGGAGGAGGTTGCAGCATTTCTTGGTACCTATAACCTGCCGCCTACATTGGCGCTGGTACCCAATACGACGCTGCTGCTCGACACGGGGCAGGCGCGCATCCTGGTTGATACCGGCCTGGGCCATTACGCCCTGCCGGGCCTGGAGGGAAACGCCGGCAAACTCCGCGACACGCTCCACTCGCTCGGCGTCGAACCTGACTCAATCGATATCGTATTCCTGACCCACGCGCATCCCGACCATATTGGCGCGCTCGTCGACGAGGCAGGCAAGCCAACCTTCCGCAACGCGCGCCACCTGCTGCACCAGCGCGACTGGGACTTCTGGACGGGGCCAGCCCCTGCCGATCCCAACGCCGCCTTTTTCTTCCAGGTTGCTGCAGAACAGCTCGCGCCGCTCGCCGACCGCATCGAGCGCTTCACGGGCGAGATCGAGGTCGTGCCAGGTATCCGCACCGTCGAGGCGTTTGGCGAAACGCCGGGCCACACCGGGCTGCTGATCGAGTCCGGCGACGAGCGGATGTTCCATATGGGTGATGCCGCTGCCCACTCCATTATCTCGTTCGGGCAGCCCGATTGGATCACCGGCGTGTGGGCCGCGCCCGAGCAAGCGCTCGAAACCAGAAAACGTTTGCTCGATTGGCTTGCGCGCGAACGGATCAAAACGTTTGCCCCTCATCACCCCTTCCCAGGGCTTGGCGTGGCGGCGCGTGATAGGCAGGGCGTGGGCTGGGTGTGGACGCCGGTCGGCTAGATTGCATATATTGGGATGGTCGCTGCTGCCGTCATAGTCCCAATGCAGAGCGCAACGGTGGCGGCAGCAACAGGTTTCTTTTCTCCTCAACAAAAGGCAGGCTAGCTATGACAACGATGAAGGCAGCTCGCATCCATCAGTTTGGCGGCGTCGAGTCGATCGTTATCGATAATGTACCACGGCCAACACCTAGCGACGACCAGGTACTTGTCCACGTCCACGCGGCGGGCATCAACCCGATTGACGTGGCTATCCACACTGGCGCTATCCGCGACTATGGCTTTGACCCGCCGCTGCCGCACACACTCGGCTCAGAAATCTCTGGTATCGTCAAGGCCGTGGGCGCGAACGTTCATACTTTCCGCCCCGGCGATGCGGTGGTCGCCGTGCTCGGGTTTCCCGGTGGCGGCTACGCAGAATACGTCGCCGTCACCCCCAACCTTCTCGCGCACAAACCCGCTGCAGTGAGCCACCTTCATATGGCGGGCGTGCCGATCGCGGGGCTGGCCGCTTGGCAGGCGCTCTTCGAGCACGCCCAGCTCCAACGCGGGCAGCGTGTGTTGGTGCTGGCAGCATCCGGCGGCGTCGGCACTTTCGCGGTGCAGTTCGCACGCTGGGCCGGCGCGCAAGTGTGGGGCACAACCTCGACGCGCAATCTCGCCTTCGTTCGCTCGCTCGGCGCAACGCCAATCGATTACACCGCCGGGCCGTTCGAGGATGCCGTGGGCGACATCGATCTAGTGATTGACCCACTGGCAGGCGATTCGCAGGTACGTGCGTGGCGCACGCTCAAGCCAAACGGCGCGCTGATCTCGGTCGTCGCGCCGCCGAGCGACCCCCAAGGAACCCGCCATACCGGCATGGTGATCGTGCAGCGGAGCACGCAGAAGATCGCGCAGCTTACTGAGATCGGGCGGCTGCTCGCCCTTAATGAGATACATGTGGAGATCGACGAAGTGCTGCCCTTTGGCAACGTCCATCAGGCGTTACGGAAAAGCGCAGGTGGCCACGCGCGCGGCAAGATTATTCTGGATCTGCAAACACAGGAGTAACCGATGGCTATGCGCTATAAGCTGTTTGGGCGCACCGGGCTGCGCGTGTCAGAGCTGTGCCTGGGCACGGCAACCTTCGGCACAGATTGGGGCTGGGGCGCGGAGGAGGCCGAGAGTCGCCGCGTATTCGACGGGTACGTGGAAGCGGGCGGCAACTTCCTCGACACCGCCGATGTGTATCAGCTAGGCACGAGTGAACGCCTCCTCGGCCAGTTTATTAAGGACGACCGCGCCCGCTTCGTCGTGGCGACCAAGTACACAGTGCCGACCCGCAGTGATGTTTCGTTCAGCGGCAACAGCCGCAAGCATATGACGCAGGCTATCGAAGCCAGCTTGAAGCGGCTCCAAACCGACTACGTGGATCTCTACTGGGTGCATATGCGCGACGGCATCACGCCCGTGGACGAAATAATGCGCGGGCTTGATGACCTGGTGCGGGCGGGCAAGGTACTCTATATCGGCTTCTCGGACTTTCCGGCGTGGACAGTGGCCCAGGCGACGACAATGGCCGACCTGCGCGGCTGGGCACCGCTCGCGAGTATTCAGATCGAGTATAGCCTGGTGGAGCGTACGCCTGAGCGTGAGCTGCTGCCAATGGCGCGTGAGTTCGATCTCGCCGTGCTGGCCTGGTCGCCGCTCGGTGGCGGCATCCTGACGGGAAAGTATGCCGATGGTGATGTGCAAGGCCGAAAGACGCAGGGCGGCGGGCCGATTCGGGATCAAGGCGCGCACGAGCGCCCGATTGTGGCTGCGGTGCAGCGAGTCGCAACCGAGCTGCATACCACGCCGTCGCGCGTCGCGCTGGCATGGGTGCGGCAGCGGCCCGGTGTGGTCATCCCCATTCTCGGCGCGCGCACGCTTCCGCAGCTCCAAGACAACCTCGGTGTGCTCGACCTGCAGCTGGGCGAGGAACACCTGCGCCAGCTTGATACAATCAGCGCGGTGCCGCTCGGCTTCCCCCACGAATTGCTTCAATCGGAACGCGGGCGCAACACGCTCGCAGGCGGCGACGCCAGCCTGATCGACAACCATCGCGCGCGATAAACACGAGGAAACGCATATGCCCCACTAAGCGTTAATCTGAAGTAGTGGCAGCGGGCGCAAGCAGTCTCAGCTTGAGCTGTCAGGGGCGATCCGCCCTACTTCTGCAATGCTCTCATTCGCACCCTTCCCTAAATCTTACCACAAAGTATCTTGACAATAAGATACTTTGTGGTAAGATATTTTCGTAGATGAGGGTTCACCCCATCAGAGCAATAAAAGGGAAAAGGGTACAGACATGACTACCAAACACGTCCCCTTCACGCCGACCGACACTGCGATCGTACTCGTTGATCATCAGCCCGGAGTGCTCGCGATGGTGAATAGCCTTCCGGCCTCCGTAGTAACAATGAATGCGGCTACGCTCGCCCGACTTGGCGAGCAGATGGATATTCCGCTCGTGATCACCAGCACGCGCGAAAACCTTGAGTTTTTGGGCACCACGCTCAAGGAGGTGCAGGAAGCCGCACCAAAGGCCTACGAGCAGCGTATCCGGCGTCCCGGCACGCTAAACGCATTTGACGACGAGGCGTTTGCGGCGGCGGTGGCGGCGACAAAGCGACCGAACCTTGTTATCGCTGGCCTGCTCACCGATGTGTGCCTGTTTCACGCCGTTGTTGGCGCGATCAAGGCTGGCTACACAGTGCAGGTAGTTGCTGATGCTAGCGGTACCAGCAGCACCCTTGGCGACGACGTGACCTATGACCGGCTACGGGATCTCGGTGCCGTCGTAACCACGACCTATGGCATCCTCTTCGAGCTGTACCCCGACCTGAGCACGCCAGAAGGACAGCGGGCTGAAGGTGTGGCTACCGCTGCGCTCGCATATGCTTAGTCGGTAGCGATCGTCGTCAGCTCTGATGAATCGGTGCGCTTTAGGCCGCAGGGCTGACGACGAATCTCTTTAACTCAGATCTCATGATCGCCTGTGGCAGCGACTTCGCCACAGGCCGCTCACGCAATCGGAACAAGCGCAAAGAAAGACATCATCATGGCTAAAGGCTACTGGATAGTGCAGAGCGACATTAACGACATGGAACAGCACGGTGAGTATGTGAAGGCCAACAGGGCTGTGTTGGGCCGCTACGGAGCGAAGTTCCTTGTCCGGTGGGGCCAGCAGGAAGTGGCTGAAGGATCCGCGCGCGAACGTCAGGTCGTGATCGAGTTTCCCGACTACGCTTCAGCGCAGGCGTGCTACCATGATCCGGAGTATGAGGCCGCGCACAAGCTGCGAATCGGCGCGGCTGCCGGCGATGTCATCATCGTCGAGGGGTACGACGGGCCACAGCCCGTGACTGCCTCGCCGCTCAGAGCCGAGGTGCAGCAATGACGATCGAGATCGGTGTCGACAGCTTCGCCGCGCTCATGCCGGACCCACGAACCGGCCATATGCCTTCGCCGGCGGAACGGATGAAGAACCTGCTTGAGGAGATCGAGACAGCTGATCGGGTCGGGCTGGACGCGTTTGGCGTCGGCGAGCACCACCGCGCGGATTTCATCGACGCCGCTCCACCCGTTATTCTCGCCGCAGGTGCGGCGCGAACGCGGACGATCCGCTTGCACAGCGCTGTGACCGTCTTGAGCGCCGCCGACCCCGTGCGGGTGTTTCAGGAGTTTGCCACTCTGGATCTGATCTCGGGGGGGCGCGCCGAGATCGTCGCCGGACGCGGGTCATTCGTCGACGCGTTTCCGTTATTCGGGATGGATCTCAATGACTATGACGCCCTGTTCGTCGAGAAGCTGGGGCTGCTGCTCGAGCTGAACGTGAAGAACCCGATGCATTGGAAAGGGCGTTTCCGACCAGCGCTCACGGGCCAGGGTGTCTTCCCACGTCCAGCCCAGCAGCAACTCCCTATCTGGCTCGGCGTTGGCGGCACTCCCGAGTCCTTCGTGCGCGCAGGTGTCCTTGGGCTTCCGTTGATGGTGGCCATCATCGGCGGCTCCTTTCAACGATTTCGTCCGCTGGTAGATCTCTATCGGGCGGCTGGCCTCCGCGCCGGGCACGCGCCAAGCAGTCTACGGGTTGGCGTTCACGCCATGGGATTTGTGGCTGACACGACAGGCGAAGCGCGGGATGCGCTCTATCCGGGGT
>JACMIM010000074.1 GCA_014381165.1 Roseiflexaceae bacterium | reverse complement strand
GCGGCCAGCCGGGGCGTGGACGCCGCTTGCCAAGCTGCCGCCGCAGCTGGCGCTGCCAGTGCAAAGCAGGGCCGGCACAAGCACGCCGCGCGGCGTTAGCGAGGTGGACGACATCGACGCGCCCAGCAGCCTGTTTGCCACAGCGGTGGTCGGCTCGTTCACGCGGCTGCGGGCGCAGGTGCAGGGGCAACTCGGCTACGACTTTCTGCACACATTCGGCGACACCTGGCGCAGCATTGGCAACATGAATGGCGGCCTAGCCAGCTGGCATAAGACTGGGCGGGCCTTTGATGTGCCGCACGCCTTCAATGCTGGCGGTGAACGCCGCCTGTACTTGGCCCGCCAAGTGCTTGGCAACCAGACTTACTTTCGCATGTATTTGCGCGCCCGGCAGCAGGACGGCAGCGCGGGCGCGCCCATGCGCGAATCGGTCTTCGAAGTGCTGGGCCGCCAAAACGACCCGGCGGTGATCCGTGAAGGCGGCTACCCGCTGCCGCCGCCAAGTGGCTACTTCATCGATTTCACCGAATTGGCCGAGCGCGAGGGCTGGACGCGCATCCCTGGCCTGACCGCGCCCGATGGCGACTGGCGCAAGTATTACAATGATATCGAGTACTGGCATTACGAGCGGCGAGATAACCTGACGTGGTATGATGCCATGATGCTCGTCCACCCGCCCGCGCGCTTGGCCGAGTGGGTTTCCCGCGCCAAGCTGTTCGACCAGGGCTACGGGGCCGAAATGCTCGATCAGCTGGGAGTGCCGTAGTTATGTCAATTCGTGTCACATCCTTTGCTTCGGGGAGCAGCGGCAATGCACTGCTGGTTCGCACTCCCGGCGCAGCGTTTCTGGTCGACTGCGGCATTCCGCAGCGCACGCTGGAACGCTTTTTAGCCCGCGATGGGTTGTGCCCTGCCGATCTGAGCGCGATCCTGCTGACCCACGAGCACGGCGATCACACTCAGTGCGCCGGGCCATTCGCGCGCCGCCATGGTCTCCCGATCATCGCCAACCGGCCCACGCTGGACGCGCTCGGCGTAGCGCTGGATGGCGTCGCAACCCGCGAGATCGGCGTGGGCAGTGGCGCGCTGCTGGGCGACTGCGCGATCACGAGCTTCCGCGTCTCGCACGATGCCGCCGCGCCAGTTGGCTACACGTTACGGGCTGGCGGCTGGACAGTGGGCGTGGCGATCGACCTGGGCTGCTGGGATGACGAGGTAGTCCATGGTCTATCCTGCGCCGATCTGATTGTACTGGAGGCCAACCACGACCGTGAGAAGCTACACGCCGCGCCCTACACCTGGCCGATCAAGCAGCGCATCTTCGGCGCACTCGGCCATCTCGACAATGTCGACGCCGGCAGCCTGCTGGCGCGGTTGGCCTGCGACGGGCGCAAGCGCACGGCCTGGCTGGCTCACCTCTCCGAGCAGGCCAACTCGCCTGGCCTCGCAACCCGCGTCGTTCAAAACGTCCTCTCGCTGGCTGGTGCGCGCCCGGTGACAGTGGCTGCGCTGCCCCGCCGCACGCCCATGTGCTGGGACAGCGATACGCACCTGGCGCAACTCTCGCTATTTGACTAACAACCTTAGGACTTACATAGTTGGCGACCTCAGCCTGCGGCAGCATGGAACATCTATCTTTTTTGTTTCGTTTTCTGGTCCCTTGCACCAGAAAACGAAACAATTATTAATTACTTCCTTTCACAGCGACCAATAACCTACCGCCCATACATCTGGCACATCTCTTGCTGTTTCGCTCGTAAACACTGCAGGAGGATGAACATGAGACTGCTTGGCTGGCTGCTCAATCTAGCGCTCGTCTGCGGCGCGGCGCTGGTGGGGAACTATGTTGGCGATTTTGTGCGCGACCCGCACAAGCAACGGGGCAACTCGGATGTGGGGTTTGTACGTGGGCAGATCAATGGCAATAATGTCATTGGCCTGAACGTGCGCCTGACCAACCTGCTCCCGGCGCTTATCCTGGCCTGGCTGGCCGGGCCGCCGCGCGTGGTTGCGGCGTTCCTGGGCGGCATGGCTACCAGCGCGCTTGTGGGGGACGCATTAGAACCCTGACAAGATGACAAGATGACAAGATGACAAGATGAACTCTATCATCTTGTCATCTTGTCATCTTGTCACCTTGTCACGCCTGGCGCGCTTTGATGCCCCGCCGAATGTCCTCGCCGATGACCCACTCAGCCCGCGCCTCGTCGTCGTCGAGCTGGAGCAGCGGCACGGCGCAAGGCTGGCGCCGCTCGTCGAGCGCGACCATGCTGAAGTAGCCAGTGGTGCAAAGCCGCCGGTCACCACGCAGTGGGTGCTCGGCGAAAATGTGAATGCGCACGATCATCGATGTTCGCCCAACATGAATCACACGCGCCCGCGCCTCGATGATCTCGCTTGGGTGAATTGGCGTACGGAAATCGATTCGTTCGGATGAGGCAGTCACCACTGCGCGGCGGCAAAAACGCAACGCCGCGACCGCCGCCGTTTTGTCCATCAGCGCCATTACTTCGCCGCCGAACATAGTGCCGTGGCCATTGGTTTGATTCGGCAGCACAATGTCGGTGGCGTACACTTCGGGCGCGGTATGCGTGAGACGCGGCTCTTGTGGCGTCATGACCTGTTCCTACTGCTTTGCTCGTTGAGTGGCGAGTATAGCCACGCAGTCGGTGGCTGTCAACCGAAGCGTACATCCTGGGTGCGGCGTATGTTCTTGCGCGGCCACCACGGCCACCGGATGCATCCGGCGTCTGATATACCAAAACGCGCTTCAGCGCGTTTTGTATGGCAGCAGCGGGTTTCAACCCGCCTGCTGCGCCTGGTGCGTGTGCAAAGCTATACGTCGCACCCGTCAACTCAGCCCTAGCGTAAACCTTTACGTGTTGCGCTTGACAATTCCTTCGAACTACGCCATACTACCTACGTAAACGTTTTCGCTCATTCGCTACCACGCTTTCTCTGCGAGAAGTGTGTGGTAGCGTTTCTTTTTGGGCAGCACTTGTACGAACTTCGATGAGGAAGTATGGCACGTCGAACAATTGTCGAAATAGCCGAGCGACTTGGTGTCTCCACGGCCACAGTTTCGCGGGCGCTGAATAACGCGCCCGGCGTTGGCGATGTGCGCCGCCAGGCGATCCTGGAAACCGCCGCGCAACTCGGCTACCACCCCAACGCTAGCGCGCGCCGCCTGCAAGGCCAGCAGTCGCAGGTGCTCTGCTACGCCCTCGACACCACCGACCGCCTTTCGACCGACCAATTCTTTTTTCAAGATTTTGTTGCCGTGTTGGCTAGTTGCTGCGCAGCGCAAGGCTTCGACCTCCTTTTGCACACCTTTGATGCGGCGCGCGACTCGTTCGATGCGGTAACACGGCTGGTACACTCCGGGCGGGCCGACGCGCTGATTCTTTCCGATGCGCGCAGCGACGATTTGCGCGTGCGCCAGTTGAGCGAGGCCGGCCTGCCGTTCGCCATGTTTGGCCGCTGTACCGCCGTTGCTAACCACATGTGGGTCGATGTTGATGGCTGCGCGGGTGTGCGCGCGGCGACCACGCATCTGATCGCGCGTGGCCACACCCGCATCGCGCTGCTTGGGCTGGCTGGCGAGTTCAGCTGCGCCCACGAGCGCGAGCGCGGCTACCACGAGGCCCTGCTGGCAGCTGGCATTACACCGCTCACGGCGCTGGTCGCCCGCGATCTGCGCACACCTGCCGAGGTGCATATGGTTGTCAATGCGCTGTTCGATGCCGACGACCCACCAACTGCACTGGTCGCATCGAGCGACATGCTGGCACTCCAGGCCATGTTCGCGGCCTCGCAGCGCGGCTTGCAGGCGGGCCGCGATTACGCGATCACCGGGTTCGACGATCTGCCAATGCTTGCGCACATTGCCACGCCGCTCACCACCGTGCGCCAACCGCTTGAGCAGGTCTGCGATGCACTGATCGCCATGGTGCTACGGGCGTTCTCGGGCGAGCCAGGGCCGACTCAGGTGCTCATGCAACCAGAGCTGATCATTCGGGAATCGAGCTAGCAGGAAACACCCATGCCAAACAGCCCCCTTGATCTGCTCGCAATTGGCGAAACGCTGATCGACTTCATCTCGACCGAGCCAGCCGAATCGTTGAGCGAGGCCGAGCAGTTCCGCCGCCACCTCGGCGGGTCGCCTGCCAATATTGCTGTCACCGTGGCGCGTCTCGGCGGTCGTGCCGCCGTAGCCTCGCGGGTTGGCGCAGGCGCGCTTGGCCGCTTCGTTCGGCGCGAACTCGAGCAGCGCGGCGTGATCACCGATTACCTTTGCCATGATCCCGACTACCGCACGACGATTATTCTCGTCACGAAAACCGAGGGTACGCCTGATTTCGAGGTGTTTCACGGCGCGGACGCCCAGCTTCAGCCTGATGATGTGCCGGAAGAAGCCTTGGCACGCGCGACGGTCGTTCACACCTCGACCTTTGCGCTGGCCCGCAACCCCTGCCGTCAGACGGTGATTGGGGCTATGCGCCGGGCTGCCGCGCTTGGCAAAGTCGTGTCGCTCGACCCAAACTACAGCCCCAAACTCTGGCCAGATATCGAGGAGGCCCGCGCTGTGCTGACCGAGCTGTATGCACACGTCACGATCACTAAGCCCTCGCTGGACGACGCGGCGCGGTTGTTTGGCGGCGACATGACGCCTGAGCAATCCGTGCGGCGCTTTCACGAACTCGGCCCGCGCACCGTCGTGCTGACCATGGGCAAGCGTGGCACATTGCTTTCGCACGCGGGCCAACTCACCCACATCCCCGCCCGGCTGGTCGATGTGGTCGACGCGACTGGCGCAGGCGATGCGTTCTATGGCGGCTTTCTGACCGCCTACACCGATGGCTTAACCCTGGTGCAGTGCGTGCATGTGGCCAATGCTGTGGTCGCGCAAAAGCTGCAACGGGTCGGGCAGCTCACCGAGCCGCTGAACAAACAAGCAATCTATGCAATGGTGGGTATATGAATATACGGCGCAAACTTCAATTTGGCGAGTATACCTTGCCTGCCCACGATGCAGACAGCGCGGCGGTGCCATACTTTCTGGCCGGGCGCAAGATGTACCATGTGGGCACGAGCGGCGGCGGAATCCAGCGCATCGGGGCCGAACACCTGATTGGCGAGATGGGCGGCACCTGGGCGCACCCAATCAAGGTTGCCGATGGCCTGACTGTCGGCCTATTCGACGACAACGGTACCCTGGCGCAGCCAAGCGAAACCGAGATGACTGAATTACTCTCGCATGTCGCTTGGCAGTATCAGGTAACTGGGCTGGCGGCGCACCGGCGCGATTTCGTGGCCGAAGAGCAGGCCGCCTTTGTCTCGCTGATCGAGCTGCGCAATGCAACCGATACGGCGCGGCGTGGGCAGATTCACCTGACAATCTGGCTTAAATTCCTGGGCTGCTGGTTCGGCGGTATGACCACCAGCGAAAGCGAGTATTGGCTGGACGGCTCCACTGTGCTCGGCTACGACCGGCTCTGGCAGGGCCGCTGGGGCGTAGCCTGCGGCACAGGCTTGCCGCCCCGTGAGTGCCGAATCGAAACCCACGAAGGCGGCACGAGCGCGACGCTGGTGTTTCCATTTGAGCTTGGCCCCGGCGAGTCGCAGCTGATCGAGTTCGTGCTGGCCGCCGACCACCAGCGCGGCCACGAGGGCGCTCGGCACCTGTTCGATCAGGTACTTGGCCAGGGCGAGCGCCTACTTCAAGAGAAGATCGCGCGCTACAGCGAGAAGACGTTCACCGGCGTTGCGCTGGAAACGCCCGACCAGCAGGTCAACTATTCCTTCAACCTGGCCAAGGCCAATTTGCAGATGCTGGTGGCGGATTATGGGCCGAACCTGCCGCCCTACTTTCTGGCCGGCGTGCCGGAGTATCCGCAGCTGTTTGGCTGCGATAATGAGTACAACACCGCCGGCGCAGTGGCTGCTGGCTTCGCCGATGTCGCCAGAAGCACGCTGCTGGCCCTGGCCGATTTCGCTGGGCGCGCCTGCGGGCGCGTGCCGCACGAAGTGACGACCAACGGCCGCGTGTTCCACCCTGGCAACACCCAAGAAACACCGCAGCTGGCGATCGCTACCTGGGATTTCTTCCGCTGGACTGGTGATATGCCCCTGCTGCGACGGCTCTACCCGATCTGTCGCGAGGGCGTGATGGACATGCTGCCCTCGTTCTGGGCCATGCTGCATGTGCTGCCCTACCCGGTCGGCGACGCAATGGTCGAGCGCCACGGCATGGGGCCGTATAAACTCGACAGCGTGTGCTACCTGCACGAAGCCTATGAGAAGCTGCGCGAGATGGCGCTGGTACTCGACCTGCCCGATGACGTAGCCACATACGAGCGGCGCATGGCCGAGATCGCGGCCCGCTTCGACCAAGACTGGTGGATCGAAAGCGAGACCATGTATGCCGATTCACTCGAGGTCGATCTGAAACAACGGCTGGACGGCCACTGGACGGTGGTGCTGCCGATGCAGCTCGGCCTGGGAGATCCAGCCCACCACGCGCGTTCCTGGCAGCGGCTGGAGCGCGACTGGCTGAATGAGCACGGCCTTGTCCACACGCGCGGCGAGGACGAGCGGGTCTGGACGTTGCCCACCGGCCTGGCGGCGCTGGCGGCGTTCCGCTACGGGCGCCCGGAATTGGGGGTACAGCTCTTGCAAAGTATAGCCGGTACTGCCAGTTATGGCATGCTTGGCGCATTCAAGGAACTGATTCCAATTGGGCTGTGTTTCGTGCAGCTGTGGTCGGCAGGCTTGTACATACAGGGCTTGCTCGAAGGCGCACTTGGCCTTTCGCCGCTGGCCCACCGCCACACCCTGCGCATCCGGCCCTGCCTGCCCGACGCCTGGCCCACGGTGCAATTGAATGCCATCACGCTGGGCGAGCACACCCTCAGCTTAATCATCGGCCAAGCTACACTCGATGTCTCGCATGCGCGCGGCAACTATCCACTGTGTATTCTTTTTCACCTGCCTGAAGGCAGCGGCCCGCTTCGCGCCAGCGCGCCATTTGCAGCGCGTGAATACGGCGACGGCAGCGAACGCTGGCTTGAACTGGTGCTGGAGGCGGGCAAAGCTGCAACGGTCAGCGCTTCGGCATCGGGGGTAGATGTTCAGGATATCAGCCAGCACGCCGAGCTGAGTTAGCCTGTAGACGACAAACCTTGTCCGCCATAGGCGGGCGTTCCCGGCGTCCCAACGCCGTACTATTGGGTTCTCTGAACCATGTTTGGTTCTCGCATATGCAAGGAGGCAGGAAAATGTTCCAGGGTACAAAAGCGCGGCTATTGCTTGCCAGCGCACTGCTCATGCCGTTACTGGCCGCGTGTGGTGGTGGGACGACCGCCCAGCCAACCGCAGGCACCGGCGGCGCGACAGCGGCCACCATGGCCCCAATGGC
>JACMIM010000633.1 GCA_014381165.1 Roseiflexaceae bacterium | reverse complement strand
TCGGCCCCGCCCCAGCGCCGCACCGATTCCAGCGCCTCGCTGGCACCACAGCCCAATAGCCCAGCCACCGCTTCCACGCCCACAAAGCCTTCCTCGGCAACCTGGCGCTCCAGGCGTTGCCAGGGTGTCAGCTCGGCACTGCGCTCGCGCGGATGGCGGCGCTCCAACATGCTGATCAGCGCCGGGATGGCCTCGGCGGGCTGCGCGTCGTAGACGGCTAGCGGCACCGGGCAGGCACGCAGCCGTTCAGCCACCTCGCCCGGCACGATCGCCAGCGCCGAAGCGCGCCCACCTAGCCCAACCAGATCGCGCACAAGCGCCTCGGTGGTGGCCTTGCCGGTGGTCAGGCACAAGGCCAGCCGTTCATTGCCGCGAATCAGCGCGAAATCGGGCACGACCACGCCGCCCGTACCAATCAGTGGCTCGGGGTCGCGCCGCAGCCGCCAGCCGGCCGTGCGCCCGCGCACATACGCACGGCCCCAGGCCTTCTTGAACAGCTCGGCGACATCCTCCTCCCACGGCTCGCTTTCGTCCGGCGAATGCCGCGCCGCGACGCCCAGCACGTCCAACACGCGCTCATCCAGCCGGAATAGCAACGTTTGGCTGCCCAGATGCACCAGCGCCTCGCCGCTGGCCAGGCTATCAGGGTGGGCGGCCAGCAACCGCAGCAGCGCACGCACCACGCGGCGGCCAGCGCGTAGCCAGCTGCCCATGGCGTCTTTTTGACCAAACAGTACCAGTTCGACCGAATCGTCGAACAGCGAGCGCACGCTGCCGATCTTGTAGCGCAGCTTGTAGCGCCGCGCCAAATTATGCACGCTACGCACGATATTCCAGATCGGGCCACGTAGCCGCAGTCGCAACTGGTCGGTATGGCATAGCGCTGTCTCGATCGCGTGGTAGTTGTAGCGCGCCACCACTTCATCGGCCTGGGGTGTCAGGCCGATTTTCACCAGCACCTGCTGGTCTTCTGAATCCAGAATCAGCCCCTGCTCGAACTGCTCGTGTGTAAGCATTGGAGCATTCACCGCAGCGGGTACTGGGTTTTCTGATGGTTGTAGTGCGTGCTCCGCGTCCTCGGCGGTGCAAGCTAAACGGCTGCACAAACATGCTACTGCCTCGGCGCGCTGGTGGGGCAGGATGAAGCCGTCGTAGCGACCATTGGCTAGGCCGTATAGGCGTGAGCGCATGTCGGCGGGCGTGCGAATGCCAGCGCGCAGCAGCTGATCGGCGGTGGCAACGCCAAACAGTTCAGCGAAGGTCTGCTGACGCCAGGCGTAGGTGCGCGCCAGGCAGGCCACCAGGCCACGCGCCAGCTTGGCATCGCCAAAGAATTCCAGCAGCGTGTCGGCCTCGAAGGCACTGCGCCGCTTGCCAACCATGCGCTCGTAGTAGGCCACCGCGTAGCCGATCGCCGCTGTGTAGCGGTCGTCGCGAATCTGGTAGGGGTACAGCATCCGGTCGTCGCCGGACTTGCGGGTGGTCTTTTTGAATTCGGTCGATTTGAATGCCATATGTTTTTACCACGGAGAACACAAAGGACACAAAGGTGATTTACAGGAGAAACGCGGTCGCGCGATGCCGCCGGGCTGAAGCCCTTGGCTATGTTTACGAAGCCCGCCTGCGCGGGCTGAACGATGGTTGAGCCTGAGGCGGCGGGCTTCGTACTGCCAGCCAGCGGCTTCAGCCGCCAGGCGGGCCAATCATTGGCACGTCACCCCGTTTCTCCTGTAATCTAGTTCTCTGCTGTGCTCTTCGTGCTCTTCGTGCTCTTCGTAGTTGATGTGCTCTGCCTGCGCTTGCGGGCCGCGTTGACTTCGCTTGTGTGGCGAGTGACCAGTTCGTACAGTGTGGCCTCGCTGGCCTTGGGTCGAATGATCCGGCCAAGCCGCTGAATGTGTTCGCGGGCCGTGCTGTTACCACTGACCACAATTGCTACGTTGGCATCCGGCACGTCCACGCCCTCGTTTAGCACGCGCCCTGCGACCAGCTTTGAGTAGGCCCCGCCGCGAAATGATTGCAACGTGCGCTTGCGCTCGTCTGCCGCCGTCCGGTAGGTGATCGAGGGCAGCGCCAAGTCGCGGCTAATTCGGTCGACCAACACGTTGTACTCGGAAAAAATCAGCACTTTATCTTTACGGTGCTTGTCGAGCAGATCAGCCACCACGCCCATTTTGGCCTCGGCGTTGAGCGCGATCATGCGGGCCTGATGATGGGCGCGCATGGCCGAGCGAGCGGCTGGATCGCTGCCGGAGCGGCGGATTAGCTCGCCAAAGAAGTCGCCGCCGCGCGCCAGCATGGCCCGATTCTTGGCGACAAACCACTTCCACTCGGTCATCAGCACGCCATAGCGCAGCGCCTCCTCGGGCTGCATGTCTACGTACATGCGGCGCTCTTTGAACTTGGCCAGGTGGCCCTGGTCGGACAGCTCCTGCGGCGTGCGCGAATAGACCACCTGGCCCATCAGGCGGTCGAGCGCACCCTCCGCGCCGTCGCTGCGGTCGGGTGTAGCCGTAATCCCAAGGCGGTAGGGTGCGCCGCTGCGTAGTGGGATGACGCTGTAGGACGGCGAGGGCAGGTGGTGCGCTTCGTCACAAACCAGCAGGCCGGTGCCGCCGATCGGCGCATCGGGCATGGCCGCCGAGGCGTAGGTGATGATGGTAATTGGCCGCCACTCTTTGCGGCCATCGCCAACCACACCAACTCTCGCCGGCGCGATGCCCAGGCGCTCGACCACCGCGTCGCGCCACTGGTACAACAACTCGATGGTCGGCACTACGATCAGCGTGCGCAGCTTGAG
>JACMIM010000632.1 GCA_014381165.1 Roseiflexaceae bacterium | reverse complement strand
ATCGCCCGCTCGCCGCGCTTCTGCTGAATGAATGCCTCGGCCTCCTGAATAACCGCGATTGTCCGATCATAGGTCGCATGGCTATCGTCGCCCCAGGTCACCAGGCCGTGCTTGCCCATGACCACCAGCTCGGCGTGGGGATTGCTGCGAATTCCCGCGCCAATCCACTTCGAAAGCGTGAAGCCAGGCCGAATAAAATCCACCCAAACCATGCGCTCGCCCCATAGTTCCTCGCACAGCGCGCGGCCATTGCTGGCACAGGCCAGCGAAATAACCGCATCGGGGTGGGTATGATCGACATGGCGAGCGGGTGTAAAGGCGTGCAGCAGCGTTTCGATCGACTGCCGGGGCCGGTTCAGCGCGTGCGTAGCATTGGCTAGGTAGGCGATCATGTCCTCGTCGCTCATGGCCGCGCGGCCTAACAACGGCAGCATGTCGGCCATGCGCAGCCCGGCGAAGCCCTGCTCGGTGATCGTTGCCACGTCGCTGCCAGAGCCTTTGACCCACAGCACCTCGACCTCGCGGCCCATATGATCGGTTTCCAGTCGCTTCACACTGGTATTTCCACCGTACATGTTCATGATCGTGCGGTCTTGGCCAAGCAGTTGGCTGCGGTACACTAGGCAATCAAGCGCGGGCAGCGCAGCGGCGGCGGTATCGTCCCAGCGGTTCTTCGATAGCAGGGTTTGCGCCTCGGAGCGCGTGGCCAAAACATCCATGCCGTTTTCTCCGTTTCTATTGTGTGTCTACTGAAAGCCACCGCTCGATGGCCGCACGCCGCGCTCGGCTGCGATCCGCTGCTCATAGCCGCTGCGCTGGTAGGCTGCCAGCGGATCGGTGGGCACACCTAATTGCTGGCGTATGCGCGCCAGCAGTGGGCGCACATCGGTGCGGAAGGCATCAGTCAACAGCCGGTGTGCGCCAAGCACGTCGCCCTCGGCCTGCGCCTCAGCCAGCTGCACATGCGGCACCACCAGCGCTTTTGCGTAGGCCTCCTGGCAGTTCAGCACCGAGTAGATCATTGGTGCGATCTTGCCCTCAATCGTATGCGACTGGTCGATCATATACGCGACCGCGCGCGCCGTCGTGCTGGCCGGCGCTTGGCTACCAAGCGCCGCCGTGGCCAGCTCGTGGTAGATCAGAAATAGCTCATAAGGATTGACACTGCCTACGATCAGGTCGTCGTCGGCATATTTGCGATTGTTAAAGTGGAACCCGCCTAATCGGCCTTCATCGAGCAGAAACGCCACGATCTGCTCGATGTTCACGCCGGGAGCGTGGTGGCCAAGATCGACCAGTACCTGGGCCTGCGGGCCGAGTTGTAGACACATGGCGTAGACCGTGCCCCAGTCCGGCAGATCAGTGCTGTAAAAGGCTGGCTCGAAGAACTTATACTCGATCAACATACGCGCTTGGGCTGGCAGGTGGCGGTAGACGGCGGATAATCCTTCGCCAAAGCGCTGCTTGCGCGCCCGCAGGCTATCCTGGCCAGCATAGTTGGTGCCGTCGGCAAACCACAAACTTAATGTATCGCTGCCGACACGGCTCATAATCTCGCAACACTCAATCAGATCAGCCAGCGCCTGCTCGCGCGCCAGGGCGTTGGGGCTACCGAGCGAGCCAAGCCGGTAGATCTCATCCTGGAAGACATTCGGGTTGACCGCGCCCAGCCGCAGGCCCTGCGATTCGGCATAGGCTCGCATGGCAGCGTAATCGCCGTCCGCTGGTCGATCCCAGGGGATGTGAATTGCAACCGAGGGGGCGATGCCGGTCATGCGGTGAACCATTGCGGCGTCGTCGATCTTTTGCCCAGTCGTCGCCGCCGCACCAGGCCAAGCAAACGTTTTGAAGCGCGTGCCACTGTTTGCATAGCCCCACGAAGGCGTTTCGATGCGCTGCTGCCGAAGCGCTGCCTCGACCACAGAAACCTGTATGTTCTGCTGTGCCAGTCTCTCGCAAAGTTGATCGTAGCCCGCGTCCTCAGCCATTTGTACCCCACATAGCTATGCCACAACTGTTTTGAATATTAGGACTTACGCAATTAGCGGTTCCTGCCTGCGGCTGCTTGTATTATATATCTTTCTTGTTTCGTTTTTTGGTGCTCTGCGCAAAAACCCGCAACAATGATGAAGTATTTCCTTGCCCGCCGCAGGCGAAATAATGGAATATCTTCTTTCTTGTTGAGGTTTTTGGTGCTCTGCGCCAAAACCGCAACAATGATGAGGTATTTCCTTGCCCGCCGCAGGCGAAATAAAAGCCCTTGGGCACTGCGTAAGTCCTAAATAGATGGCGTGTCCGCTCACAATTGTAACAGAGTCTGTGGTGGTACGCCAATACAAACATAATCCAGTGTTTCCGTAAGTGTTTCACTTGCTTGCACAAACGATGGTGTATGCTAAAATAGGCCTACAGAAATCACGCAGAAAGGCCAGCGATGCACCCCCCAAGCAATCTCCGCTGCGAGTACCTCACCAATCCGCTTGGTATCGAAGCCGTGCGCCCGCGCCTGAGCTGGGAGCTACGCGATCCGCGCCGAGGCGCACACCAGACCGCCTTCCAGGTGCAGCTCGACACCGCAATCGGCCCGCTGCTCGAAGACCGGGGTACCTTGAGGTGGGATAGCGGCCAATGCCACAGCCAGGAAACGGCGGTCGTCTACGACGGGCCGCCGCTCGGCTCGGCACAGCGCGCAGTCTGGCGTGTACGAACCTGGGACAGCGCGGGCCAGCCCTCGCCCTGGAGCGAACTTGCCTGGTGGGAAACCGGGCTGCTCGACCCAGGCGATTGGCAGGCGATCTGGATTGGCGGGCCGCTGGTGGGCGGGCCACAGACCACCAGTCCTGCGCCGTTTCTGCGCACCAGCTTCACGCTCGATCAACCCCACCGCTCGGCCCGGCTGTATGTAACCGCGCTTGGCCTGTATGAATGCTACCTCAACGGCCAGCGCGTGGGCGACCAAGTATTCTGCCCCGGCTGGACGGACTATGCCACGCGGGTGCAGTACCAGGTCTATGATGTGAGCGAACTGCTTGAGATCGGCGAGAATGCGCTGGGCGCGATCCTGGGCGATGGCTGGTACTGCGGCCATGTCGAGTGGCGCGGGCGGCAGCGCTATGGCGACCGGCCCAAGCTGCTGGCCCAACTCATTGTCACGGCGGATGACGGCAGCCGCACGGTGATCAGCAGCGGCGCAGACTGGCGCGTGGCCTATGGGCCGATCCTCGAATCCGACCTGCTAATGGGTGAAAGTTACGATGCCCGCCGCGAGCTGGGCGCGTGGAGCAGCCCCGGCTATGCTGCGACCCACTGGATGCATGTCGAAACATTCGCCGACCCAGGCATCGTTCGCAGCGCGATGCGTGGGCCAGCGGTGCGCCAGATAGCTGAAATCAAGCCAATTGCCGAGCCGCGCGAACTGCCGGCGCATTCTGGCCGCTGGATTTTCGACCTGGGCCAGAACATGGTCGGGCGGGTGCGGCTCAAGATGAGTGGTGTGGCTGGCACCAGTGTGACGCTCAACCACGCCGAGGTGCTCGATGCCAGTGGCGACATCTACACCGCTAATTTGCGCACAGCCAAACAAACCGATCATTACACACTCAAAGGCGGCGAACCCGAAACTTACGAACCGCACTTCACCTTTCACGGCTTCCGCTATGTAGGGCTGTGCGGCTACAGCGGCATCGCAACCCGCGACATGATCACCGGGCTGGTGCTGCACAGTGATCTCGCGCAAACTGGCGAGTTTAGCTGCTCGAACCCGCTGCTCAATCAGCTGCAACATAATATCGAATGGGGCCAGCGCGGCAATTTTCTGGATATCCCGACCGACTGCCCGCAGCGCGATGAGCGGCTGGGCTGGACTGGCGACGCGCAGGTGTTTATTCGCACCGCTGCCTACAACATGGACGTGGCCGCATTCTTTTCACGCTGGTGCCGCGATCTGGAAGACGCGCAAACCGACGAGGGCGCATACCCGTGCGTCGTGCCAAACACCGGGGTCGTTCCCAGCGACGGCGGGCCAGCCTGGGCCGACGCCGGGATTATCTGCCCATGGACGATCTGGCAGTGCTATGGCGACACGCGCATCATCGAGCAGCGCTACAGCTCGATGGCGAAGTTTGTTGCCTACATGCGCGAAAAAAGCCTCAATCTTATTCGCGCTCACCCAGATGTCGATAGCTGGGGCGGCTTTGGCGACTGGCTGGCCCTGGATGGCCCCGGCAATGTCGAGGGCGTCACCCCAAAAGAGCTGATCGGCACAGCCTTCTTTTCACATAGCGCTCGGCTACTGGCCGATATGGCTGTGGCGATTGGCAAAACCGAAGACGCCGCCCGTTACCGTATGCTGGCTGAGGATGTGCGCCATGCATTTTTGCGCCGCTTTGTAACACCAGAAGGCCAGATCGTTGGCAACACACAAACCTCGTAT
>JACMIM010000631.1 GCA_014381165.1 Roseiflexaceae bacterium | reverse complement strand
GGTGCCGATCGTCCCGTCGCCGATCGTGTTCCATGATCATTTCCTTCTGCTTCGGCAGCACTGCTGGTCAACAGTTCAGGCGATAGTGTGTGGCGCGTGGCGCACCATACGCGCAGGCGCTCAAACAGCACGATGACGTATCGCGCTACGCTTCTGCGCGACCTGGGCAATCAAGGCATCGTAGGACGCGACGAACAGCGCGGTACCTTCATTTTCCAGTTGGCCAATTGCCCGCTGCGGAGTTCGTCTCCGCAACCTGCCCCAATCCGCACAGTCGCTGTGGATTGGAGGCCTATGCTGCGGCCCGCAGATTATGGTTGGCGGTCGGCGCGCCCAGGTAGCCGCCGGCAATCGCTGCTGCGGCCAACCCTTCGCGTATCACAATCCCAATTGTTCTGAATCGGGATGAAGATGTAGGTAGTCAAGATACGAGCAATGATCGTGCCGTAGTTAGGGAGCCGTTCACGACCGCCAGGGCACGTGGATAGGAATCGCCTCGACCGACAAGCAGGCGACGTGGACGGAGATGACCATCCACCGCTATGCGGGCGGCACAATCACGCAACGTTGGAATATGTGGGGCACGCAGGGCTTCCTGCGCCAACTCAGCCACATCCCGCCGTCGCCAGCCGGGGTACCTGCACACATCGCCAGACGCCTGATCTGCGTCGGGCAAGACGGAGGAGCGCAGGAGCTCCACGGCACGCGCGCTGTCGTCCGTTGTCGATCTGCCCCGATGACCATGCCGGCCCGAGCGGGTATTTGGGAATTTCAGCGCATCGTGCTAGCATGTCGCTTTCGTAGCGGAAGGTGCGCGAACGCGAGCGCACAATGGGCTAGCCAACCGCTGCGCCGGATCTACCTGGATGGTTCCCATCGGATCGCGTCCCGTGCGCACGACCAACATAACTGATTGCTCGACGTGTGTCCGCGTGGATCACATGGACAAATTTCCTGTTGTACACGACCCAGGAGGCACCACCTATGAAAACCACCTGGCAGCTGATCCGCGCAACCTTTATCGCCTGGAACGCGGACAACGCCCCGCGCCTGGCTGCGGCCCTAGCCTTTTATACGATGTTCACGCTGGCCCCGCTGCTGATTCTGGTGATTGCAATCGCCGGGCTGGCATTCGGTTCGGCGGCGACGCAGGGCCAGATCAGTGGGCAAATCCAGGGGCTGGTCGGGTTCGCGAGCGCGCAGGCGGCCGAAGAGTTCCTCCGCCAGGTCAGCACGCCGAAGTCGGGCATCATCGCAACCATCCTCGGCCTCGCAACGCTGCTCCTGGGCGTCTGGTGGGTCTTCGGCGAGCTGCAAGATGCGCTCAACACGATTTGGAAGGTCGCGCCGCGACCAGAGCGGCGGATGCTGGATGTCCTGAAAATCCGCCTGGTCTCGTTTACGATGATGCTTGGGGTCGGCATCTTACTTCTGGTGTCGCTGGTCATCAGCGCCGCGCTCTCGGCATTCGGTACATTCCTGGTTGACCGACTACCCGCTGTTGCGGCGACCGTCCAACTGATGAATTTCGCGGTCGCATTCGGCGTCATCACGCTGCTGTTCGCGCTGATCTACAAAATCGTGCCCGATGTGATCATCGCGTGGGGCGATGTC
>JACMIM010000630.1 GCA_014381165.1 Roseiflexaceae bacterium | reverse complement strand
GTCGACGAGGCCGAGGAGCTGGCGCTGTTGCAGCTGCTGGCCAACTGCATGGCCAATGAGATCGAGCGCACCCGGCTGCTGGATCAGGCCCGCCAGCGCGAGCGGCGGCTGGCCGCGTTGGTCGATATTATTGGGCAGCTGACCACCACGCTCGACCGCGACGAGCTGCTGAACAGGATCATGGTCTACGCCCGTGAGTTGCTGGATGTCGAGGCCACCAGTGTTTGGGCGCTAGATGAGGAGCGCGGCCTGCTGGTGCTGCACGCGGCCACCGGCGCGCAGGGCGCACAGCTGAAAGAGGTAACGGTGCCGATTGGCGAAGGGCTGATCGGCGAGGTGGTGGCGAGCGGACGTAACTTGCTGGTGCAGGACGCCCAAAGCGATGCACGGCACTACCGGGGCATCGACCAGCACAGCGGCTTTGAAACCCGTTCGGTGCTGACGGTGCCGTTGCGCTCGGCGGCAATCCAGCTTGGCCAGCGCGGCGAGTTGCGCGCGGCGATTATTGGTGGGGCGCAGGCGATCAACAAGCGCGGCGCGTTCAGCGATGATGATGTCGTGCTGTTCGAAGCGTTGGCGGCGCAGGCGGCCACGGTGCTGCGGCTTTCGCAACTGTATGGCGATACCGACCGCCTGCTGATTGGCATGATCAAGGCGCTGGCCGGTGCAGTCGACGCCCGCGACCGCCACAACCGCCAGCATTCGCAGCGCGTGGCCGATTTCTCGGTGGCGATCGCCGAGGCGATCGGGCTGCCCCGCGCGGCGGTGTATCACATTCGGCTTGGCAGCCTGCTGCACGATATTGGCAAGGTTGGCGTGCCCGACCTGATTCTGGACAAGCCTGCTGCGCTTTCTGAAGCCGAACAGGCTGAGATGCGCCGCCACCCGGTGTATGGCTACGATATCCTGAGCCAGCAGGAGCTGCGCTGGCTGCTGCGCGAGGAGTTGCCAGCGCTGCTTGAGCATCACGAGCGGCTGGATGGCAATGGCTACCCACACGGCCTGAGCGGCGCGGCGATCAGCCCGATTGGCCGGATCGTGGCGGTGGCCGATGTGTTCGACGCCCTGACCAGCGACCGGCTCTACAAAGCGGGTTGGCCAGTTGAGCAGGCGCTCGACTACTTACGAGCGCGCGCCGGCAGCGAGTTCGACCCCGAGTACGTGGCCGGGCTGGTGCAGGCGCGGGCAGACGGAAAAATAATAACACAGCGTGAGCGTGGAGAGAGCAAATAAAGTGAAACCAATTGTTGCCATTGTAGGCCGGCCCAATGTCGGCAAATCTACGTTTTTCAACCGCCTGATCGGCGAACGCCGAGCGATTGTCGAGAATATTCCGGGGACTACCCGCGACCGGCTGTATGGCGATACGATCTGGAATGGTCGCGAGATTACGGTGGTCGACACCGCCGGGCTGTTGTTCGAGGAGAACGACCTGACCGAGGGCACCCCATACCTCGAGATCGCCAGACATGTGCGCGCCCAGGCCGAGCTGGCGATCGACGAGGCCGACGCGATTCTGTTTCTGGTCGATGTCGAGGCTGGCCTGACCACCGCCGACACCGAGGTGGCCGAGGTGCTGCGCAAAACCTCGAAGCCGGTGGTGCTGGTCGCCAACAAGGCCGACAACCCGCAGCGCAAGCAGAACGCAGTCGAGTTCTACGCGCTTAATTTGGGCGAGCCGATCGCGATGAGCGCCTACCACGGCATCGACACCGGCGATGTACTGGACACGCTGGCCGCGCTGCTGCCGGTCGTCGAGGAGCCAGATCTAGAGGTCGATCTGAAGATCGCGATCGTTGGGCGACCCAATGTCGGCAAGTCTTCGTTGCTGAACCAGCTGCTGGGCCATGAGCGCAGTGTCGTGAGTGATGTGCCGGGAACGACCCGCGACACGATCGATACGCTGATCGAGTTCGAGGGCAAGCGCATTCTGTTGATCGACACAGCGGGCATCCGGCGGCGCGGCAAGATCGAGTGGGGCGTAGAAAAATACAGCGTGCTGCGGGCGTTGCGCGCGATCGAGCGGGCCGATGTGGCGCTGCTACTGCTGGACGCCTCGGAGGGCGTGACCGCGCAAGACCAGCATGTGGCCGGCATGGTGCTAGAGCAACTGAAGGGCGTGGCCATTCTGGTCAATAAATGGGACAAGATCGAGAAAGACGATTTTACGTTCAACGCCTTCTCGGCCCATGTGCGCGACGAATTCGCGTTTCTGAGCTACGCACCGCTGCTGTTTATCTCGGCGATGAGTGGCCAGCGTGTCGAGCGGGTGCTGCCGATGGCGCTGGAAATTGGCCAGGAGCGCCAAAAGCGCATCTCGACCTCGGAGCTGAATAATCTGCTGCGCGAAGCTGTGTATGAGCACCAGCCGACCTCGGTTCACAAGGGCGCGCATCTGCGCATTTTCTACGCGACCCAGCCGCAGGCCTCGCCCCCGGTGTTTCTGTTCTTCACCAACGATTCCACACAGGTTCATTGGGGCTATGGCCGCTATCTGGAGAACCGCATCCGCTCGCGCTACGGCTTTACCGGCACGCCGATCAAGGTGGTGTTCCGCAGCCGCGAAGAACCCGAGAAGGATAGGAAGGGCAAGCGAAGCTAGGGGCTAAGGGCTAGGGGCTAGGGCAATAGCGAAAATTTGAGCGGTATGTGTTCAACCCCTAGCCCCCAGTCCCTAGCCTCAAGAACGGAGATTTACCATGAACATAGATTTCAACCAAATGCTGGGACGCTACGCAGATGTGGCCGTGCAGGTGGGCGTAAATGTGCAGACCGGCCAGGAGCTGATCGTCAATGCCGATCTGAATGCCGCTCCGCTGGTGCGTGAGATCGTGCGCAGTGCATATCAATGCGGTGCGCCATTAGTTCATGTGTTCTGGGGCGACGAACAGGTGACGCTGAACCGCTTCAAGCACGCCCCGCGCGATTCGTTTGACCAAGCGCCGGAATGGCCAATCCAGAGCAGGGTCGGCCTGATCGACAGCGGCGCAGCCATGCTGACGATCACCGCCGACGATCCTGACCTGCTGCGTGAGCAAGACCCGCTGTTGATCAGTGCGATGCAGCGCGCGGCATCCATGCGTGGCGTCCCGCTGCGCGACCGGGTCACCAACGCGGCGCTCAATTGGGCGATCGTGGCCGCGCCTTCGCAGGGCTGGGCCGCCCGTGTGTTCCCCGACGCCGCGCCAGACCAGCAGCAACTCAGGCTTTGGGAGGCGATCTTCGCCACCTGCCGGATCGATCAAGCCGACCCGGTGGCAACGTGGAAACGCCATATCGCCGATTTGGCGACACGTAGCGCGCACCTCAATGGCAAGCAGTATAGCGCGCTGGCCTACCATGGCCCCGGCACCGATCTAACGATTGGACTGGTCGAGGGCCACCGCTGGGTCAGCGGCTCCATGAGCAGCCAGCGCGGGGTCGAGTTCGTGGCCAATATGCCCACCGAAGAGGTGTTTACCATGCCGCACCGCATGCGGGTCGACGGCACGGTGCGCTCGACCAAGCCACTGAGCCTGGCGGGCACACTGGTCGAAGACTTCGGCTTGACCTTTCGTGAGGGCCGCGTGACAGACGTGCAGGCAGCGCGGGGCGAAGAAGTATTACGCCGCCATGTCGCGACCGACGAGGGCGCGGCGCGATTAGGCGAGGTGGCACTGGTGCCGGAGCGATCGCCAATCGCGCGCTCGAAGCGCATTTTCTACAACACTCTGTTCGACGAAAATGCGGCCTGCCATATCGCGCTGGGCATGGCGCTCAGCTTCAACATGGACGGCGGGCGCACGAAAACGCCCGAGCAGTTCGCGGCAGCCGGCGGCAATATCAGCGCCATTCACACCGATTTCATGATCGGCTCGGCTGAGATCGATATCGACGGCGTGCGCGAGGACGGCAGCCGCGAACCAGTGATGCGGCAGGGCGAATGGGCGTTTTGACAAGGGCTGAGGGCTGAGGGCTGAGGGCTGAAGGGCCGGATGTAAACCGCGAAGAGCGCGAAGAACACGAAGGTTAAAAAAGAAACATGCTTCGTGTTCTTCGTGTCCTTCGTGATGATGAGTGATGACTGAACTCTTTGCAAATTATGCCGCGCTTGTGGCGGCCCTGCCTGAGCATACACCACTCACGCGAGAGGACGTGCTGTGCGAGGAGTTTCTGCTGGCGCGTCATGCTCGGTTCGAGCTGTACTGGGCACCGTTCGAGTATGTGAATAGCGCGGCGCGGCTAGCGCTGGTTGGGATTGCGCCGGGCTGGTATCAGACCGAACAGGCCTTCCGCGTGGCCCGCGACGAGCTGCAAGCCGGCACACCAGCCGCGCAGGCCAGCGCACTGGCGCGCCGGGCCGCTAGCTTTTCGGGGCCAATCCGCCGCACACTGGTCGCGATGCTCGATGGGCTAGATTTACACAATGCGCTTGGCATCGGCAGCTGCTGGGAGCTGTGGGGCGAGCACCATGAATTGCTGCACACCACCGCGCTGGTGCGCTACCCCGTGTTTATCGGCGGCAAGAACTGGTCGGGCTACACGCCCGATGCGCTGAAAACGCCACTGCTGCGCCAGTACGTGGTCGAGACCCTGGCCGACGAACTGCGCCGCGCTCCGCAGGCGTTAATCGTGCCGCTGGGCCGCAGCGCTGCGCAGGGGCTGGCGTTGCTGGCCGAACAGGGCGCACTCGACCCGGCGCGACTACTGCCGGGACTGCCGCACCCATCTGGCGCAAATGTCCACCGCCCGGCGCAGTACGCCGCCGTGCGCCAGCAGGCGGCGCAAGCGGTGCAGGCGTGGTTTGGCGGCCTTGCCGGCGCGAAGCATCTGCTGCCCGCGTGAAAACCGCTGCCCTAGTGCGCAGTCGGCGCACGGGCAATACCGTGGCGATCTATGCGGGCAAGCTTCGCCACTATGGCACAAACGCCTCCTGCACCGCCCAATAGATCGCCTTGGGCGTACCATCGTAGGCGGTAAAGTTCCAGGAATCCTGGTAGGTGTAGGTGCGCCAGGGCGTGCCGAACTGCCATAGGCAGGTCGCCTCCAGCCAGTCCCAGCCCTGCGCCATACGGTAGGCCGCCACAGTGTAGCGCACCCGCTGTGAAGGCAGCACCGCCGCCGACCAGCGCGCGCTGTCGTTCCAGCCGCCCTCGGTGATGATCAGCTTTTTGTGGGCGTCGCCGTGCGCGACCAATAGGGCGCGGGCCAACTCGGCGCGGCGGAAGTTGACCAGCTCGGCAGCGGGCGGGGCGTCTGGCGGGCTTTGCGCGCCGTAGCTATGGATAGCCCACATGTCGAAATACGGCCCGCCGCCTGCTGTGTAGAAGCGCTCGGTGTAGGTCAGATCGTTCAGGCGCACATCGCCGCCACCCAGATCAAGCCCCGGCGAGAGCGCTCCGGCGATCACCACGGCGTCCGGCGCGGCGGCCTTGGCCTGGGGGTAGACGGTTTTGAGCAATGCGGCATAGGCCGCAGGATCGGGGCGGCGCTGGCCCCACTCACCAGCCAGGTTTGGCTCATTCCAGATCACAACATGGCGCACGCCGAGCGGGCGATAACGAGCAAGAAAGGCAGCGACGTAGGCCGCGTAGTCGCCGTAGCGATCGGGATCGAGAAAGCGGTCGGTGGTGCTGGCGGGCCTAGCCCACTGCGGCACGACATCCAGCCGCGCCACGACAGTCAGGCCCTGGCGGCGGGCGTGGTTGATAATCAGGTCGGCCCCGGCCCAATCGTAGCCATAGCGCGAGCGCGGCTGCACGTAGGCCCACGGGAACAGCTCGACCACCCAGGATGCGCCCATCTCACGCACCTGCGTGTAGGTGCGCTCGGTCAGCTCCTCGCTGGCAAAGCCGGCCAGCCGGGTATGGATGCCCACTTTGCTGTTGCTGGTGGCGACCTGCTGCTGAACTGGCAGGTGCAACGGCTGCGGCGCGCGCAGGGTGTAGAACTGCATCGCGGCGAGGATGAGGGTTAGAACAAGAACGCTGTAGCGAAGATAGCGCATCTTTATTTACCACGAAGCGCACGAAGAACACAGAAGATGTTTTCGTGTGCTTCGTGCGCTTCGTGGTTAAATTAGGCTGGCCAAGCGGCGCACGCCCTCGCGGATCTGCTCCGGCGTGACAGCGCAAAAGGGCAGGCGCACAAAGCGCTCGCCCGCAACCGGCTGGCCGTCGTCGGGATCGGCGAAGAAGGCTTGCCCCGGCGTAAGTACCAGCCCCTGCTCTTTCGCACGCCCTACAAGGTTCTGGTAGTTGGCATCCTCCGGCAGCATTACGCTGACAAAAAAGCCGCCATCGGGGATATACTGCTGCGCGCCCGGCAGCTCCTGACGCACGGCCTCGGCCATGGCTTGCCAGCGCGGGCGGTACAGCGCCTTGAGCTTCTCGATATTAGGCTGGAGCCAGCCGCGCTCGATAAACTCGGCGACGGCGGCCTGAGTTGGCAGCACTGGCGAAAGAATGGTGTCCTCGGCCAGTTTGGTCACGGCGGCCACTAACTCGGCAGGGGCGACCATGTAGCCAACCCGCAGGCCGGGGCTGAGTAGCTTCGAGAATGACGACATCGTGATCACACGGGCCGGGTTCAGCTCGCGCAGCATGGGAATATCTTCGCCCCGATAGCGCAGCTTGCGGTAGGGGATGTCCTCGATCACCCAGAAACCGTACTGCTCGGCCAACTCCAGCACGCGGCGGCGCTTTTCCAGCGCGAGCGTCGCGCCGGCGGGGTTCTGGAAATCGGGCACCAGGTACAAAAATGCTGGCACCTCGTGCGCCAGCGCCGCCGCCAGCCGATCGACGCTGATGCCATCGGGTTCCAGCGGAATGCCGACCACGCGCGCGCCGCGCCGCCGAAACGTGCTGATCGCCCGGTCGTAGCTGGGCTGCTCGGTATACACCACCTGGCCGGGCTTGATCAGCAGGGAGGCGACGAGATCCTGAAGGTGCAATGAGCCATTGCCCACCAGAACCTGCGCGTCGGCGACAGCGAATTCGTTGGCCAGCGCGTGACGCAGCGCCGGGTAGCCGGGCTGCTGGCCGTACTGGAGCACCACAGCGGCATCGGCCTCAAGCGCCGCGTCGAAGCAGATCGAAAGCTGCTTGGTCGGAAAGGCCTCGGCGGGCGGCACGCCACGGGTGAGGGTGATGATATCGGTAGTCATGCAATCGCTCCAAATCTAGTAGTGGTGAAGATTGTACCATGAAGGACGGGCAACACTGAGGCACGGGGGCATGGGCGTGCCCGTACAGGGTGGCGTTGGGATGGTGAGGTGATGGGGTGGTGGGGTGGC
>JACMIM010000073.1 GCA_014381165.1 Roseiflexaceae bacterium | reverse complement strand
GTCGCCGCGCCAGGTCTGGGCGCGGCGATCCTCAGCCGTGGTGGGCTGCTGGCCCCAGCTGCCACGAGAGCCGTGTAACGCACCCTTCTAGTACACGACGAACACTACGAACCGCGCAGCTGTTCGCGCACAAGGCTGGCCTCCATCGGTACAAGCGAATCGGCGACGAGCAGCAGTTCATCCTCGGCAATCTTGCGACTATACACAAAGAACTTCGCGCCATCGCGGCTGAAAACGAGCTGGCGCTGTTCGCCACTGCTCGTTATCGTCGCCTCAGCGTTGCGGAAGTCGATCGTGCGCTGCTCGCCAGCTAGTGGCAGCGCATCAGACGCGCCCCCTCCCACGACCAACTTGCGCTCTCCGCCGTTCCATGTCACGAGATAGAAGCCCGCTCCTGTGGTACCAATCTCATTCTCCTGGGCTACGCGCGATTCGTTGGCCGAGATAGCCATGCCATCTGGTAGATAGGCTGGCCATAGATAATCGAATGCGACCGGTGCTGCCGGCTGTGGTGCGGGGGCCTGCGTCGCTGTGGCTGGCGCAGTTGCTGGCTGGGGTACGGCAGGCGCGACAATCAGATCAGGGGTGGATTCGGCTGCTGGTTGCGTTGCAATTACAGCGGCAGCGATCGTAGGCGTAGGGCGAACAGCCGTAGGCGCGGTAGCCCGATTGTTGGCACAGGCGGCGCAGGCGAGTATCGCCAGTATGGCCAGGAGCTTGAGCGGACGAGATCGGTAATGCGTGTTCATTCGCCTATCCTATCATAGTGGAGTGCAATCATTTTGCCAACCTGGGTCAGTAGGCTCGGCGGCGCGACACACAGCGAGCGCCCAAAGCTGCATGCTCTGGGCGCTCGCTGCGCGTTCCTGCTTAAAACTGCGCTACGCAATAGGCGGAATCACCTTGGGTAGTACAACCTGCGAGAGTGCGATCTTCAGCACCTCGTCCATCGACGAGACTGGGATGAGCGTTATGTCTTCGCGCACCTTCTTGGGCAAGTCGACAATGTCCTTCGCATTATCCTTCGGCAAAATAAAGGTGCGGATGCCTGCGCGATGCGCCGCAAGCGTCTTCTCCTTCAGTCCACCGATTGGCAGTACCCTGCCGCGCAGTGTGACCTCGCCGGTCATGGCGACATCGCGCCGCACTGGCTGCCCGGTCATCGCACTAATCAGTGCGGTGGTTAGCGTGATGCCAGCCGATGGGCCGTCCTTTGGCACTGCGCCTTCAGGAACGTGAATATGAATGTTGTGCTGGTCGAAGTAGTCTGGATCGATACCCAAATCCTTCGCCCGGAAGCGCACATAGCTCATAGCTGTTTGCGCCGATTCCTTCATCACATCGCCAAGTTGGCCTGTAAGCTGAAGAACGCCCTTGCCACGTACTGGGAGCACCTCGATCGAAAGCACATCGCCGCCAGCTGCCGACCAAGAAACGCCGGTCGCCACGCCGATCTCGTCCTGCTCCTCGGCCAGGCCAAACGAAAAGCGCTCTGGCCCAAGGTAGGTCGAGACATCGCCGGCGTCGATCTCCTGGGCAACCACTGGTACGCCAGCGTCAATCGCAGCGGCAACCTTGCGGGCAACCTTGCGGCACAGGTTCGCAACCTCGCGCTCGAGACTGCGCACACCGGCCTCGCGCGTGTACTCGCGGATGAGCTTGAGTATAGCCCCGTCGGAAAGCTTGAACTGCTCCTCGGCCAGGCCGTGAAACTCGCGCTGCTTCGGCACGAGGAAGCCCTGCGCAATACCCAGCTTCTCGTCCTCGGTGTAGCCACCAATTTCGATGATCTCCATACGATCGCGGAGCGGGGCGGGTATTGGCTCCAGCTGGTTGGCTGTGGCAATGAATACTACCTGCGCGAGGTCATACGGAATCTCCAGGTAGTGATCAGAGAAGGTACCGTTCTGCTCTGGGTCGAGCACCTCCAACAGCGCCGAGGTCGGATCGCCGCGGAAGTCCTGGCCAACCTTGTCGATTTCGTCCAGCACATACACCGGGTAGCGCGATTTCGCCGTCTTCATGCCCTGGATGATGCGCCCTGGCATCGCGCCGATGTAGGTGCGGCGGTGGCCACGAATTTCAGCCTCATCGCGGATGCCGCCAAGCGAGGTGCGCACAAACGAGCGCCCGAGCGACTTCGCGATCGAGCGGCCAAGCGAGGTCTTCCCAACGCCAGGCGGCCCAACAAAACAGAGAATCGGCGAGCGCATTTTGCTGCCAGCCAGTTTGCGCACGGCCAGGTACTCAAGAATCCGCTCCTTGACCTTCTCAAGGCCGTAGTGATCCTCGTCCAGCACGCGGCTGGCCTCAGCGATACTGATCTCAGTCGTTTCTTCCTCGGCCCAAGGCAGATTCAGCAGCCAATCCAGGTAGGTGCGAATGACGCCGGATTCAGGGCTATTCATGCCTTGCTGCGCCAGCCGCTTGAGTTCGTGGTTAGCCTGCTGTTTGACATAATCTGGCGCGTTCAAATCGGCGATCTTACGCCGCAGCTCGTCGACCGGATCGTCGGATTCGTCGTCCTCGCCGAGTTCGCGGCGAATAACCCGCATCTGCTCGCGCAGGAAGTATTCGCGTTGGCTTTGATCAAGCACGTCTTTGGTGTCCTGCTGAATCTTTTGGCGTAGCTTGAGCAGCTCGAGCTGGCGGGCAAGCATCACGTAGGCTTTGCGTAGCCGCTCGCTCGCGTCGAGTTCATTCAGCACTTCCAGGCGCTCCTCGAAGTTGAAGGCCGGCGCATAGGTGACGATATCGGCCAGATGGCCAGGTTTATCGATGCGATGGACAAAGGCAACCGCTTCTTGCGGTACTTCGCCCATGTAATCGACAATTTCGTCGATCTGCTGCTTGACCGTTTCGATCAGTGCTTCCACCTCCATGCCGACAGCTGCGATGTCCACCACTGGCGTACACTGAACACGGTAGAACGGCTCGCTTTGCATAATCCCGCTGGTGGTTGCGCGGGTTAGGCCTTCAAGAATGATTCGCACCGTGCCATCGGGCAGTTTCACGAATTCGCCAAGGCGCGCAACAACGCCGACTGGCGGAAGCTGCTTTGGCTGGCCGCTTTTATATCCCTCAATCTCGTCCTCCGAGACAAAGATTAGGAGTACTTCTTGATCTTCCTCCCAGGCCTGCTCCATAGCCCGGAACGACTTGCCCTGACCAACTTGCAATGGAACGGTCATGTGGGGCATGATCACCATTTCGCCCAGCACAACAAGCGGCAGTTCGCGCTCGCTGAGGCTGAATTCCTCGGGTCGCTCGTTATCGACGAGTTCCGACACCTGACTCATCGGTGTTCCTTACTTTTAGACAGTATCGCCAGTGTTGCAATGAACGCAGCAGCCGTAACGATTTGTCAGTCTTTAATAGCATACAACCGGAGTAATATCAATGACAATTTCATCACTTCTATCACGCCACGCTCCAAAAGCTTCCCATCATGGTACCACACTTCGCCAGCTCTATGCTGCCAGTTCAGTGGCGGAAACCGCTGTATATGTAGCAATCCTACCGGAGTTGTGACGCGCGTTTACAGTAGGCCAGATAGAAGCGCTCTATAGTAAAGATTCTAGCGCTATGTGGTTCTCGACCCGCCCAGCGATCTGGGCTGCCATGTCCTCGCAGATAGAATCGAGTAGCCGGATCAGCATTGCTGCTTCGCCACTGCTCATGTTGCGGAAGGCACTCCGCAGCTGTTCGGTTCTGGCCTGATTAACGGTGGTCAGCAGGGCTTGACCGCGCGTGGTAAGTACAACATTGACCTGCCTGCGGTCGCCTTCGTGCCGAATGCGCGCGACAAGCTGTTTGTCGAGCAGTCGGTCGATCACGCCGGTTAGCGAGGCTGCCGATTGATGGGTAGCCCGCGCCAAGTCGGACATCTTACACGCACCTTCGTGCAGGGTAAGCTGCAAGAGTGTATAGAACTGCGGAATTGTTAGCCCAAAACGCTCTTCGGAAAGCAGCTGCATGAACTGCCGCTGCCCAAGCCAGCCAACCTGTAAAATGGCTCGCTCGACCCGCGCGAAAACATCCGCCTCAGCAGCTATATGGCTCATCGGCCAATATCCTTACAGACATTAAAAGTTTTAGGTGTAGATATTTCATATTGCGAATTATACACCAAGCGAACACTTGTGTCAAATTTCAAAATGACAGCTACGGTTCGATTCTGATCATACTTTGCCTAGCACGCGGGGGCGGGCCGCGGGTATGATACGTATGCGGCCCCGCCAACGTTCTACTACACTGCCTGGTGATCGACATGCCTGTGCAACACATCCTAATCGTCGACGACGAGGCAAACCAGCGCTTGATGCTTGAGCAGGCACTCCAATGCCCCAATCAGTGGGTCATTACCACGGCCGCAAATGGCTACGAGGCGCTTGAACGTGTGCATGAGCGAACGCCCGATTTGATCATTACTGACTATAATATGCTTGGAATGAACGGCCTGGAGCTGATCAAGCAGGTACGTGAGTTTGGTATTACAGCGCGGGTGATCCTGATTTCAGCCTACAGTACCCAAGATATCAAAGAAGCGGCGTTGCTGCTGCGTGTCGATTATTGCCTGGATAAACCGGTACCGATCCAGCTCCTGCGGGGGCTGACTGCAAAGGCGATGGACGGTATGGCAGCGTAATACACACGGAAACGGCAGCCAGCGGCTGCCGTTTCCGTGTGCCTTTTTGTGAAGCTACTACGCCCGATACCCTATGATCCGCAGAAAGCTTTCGGCCTTGAGCGCCGCCCCACCAACCAGCGCGCCGTCGATATCGGGCTGAGCCATCAGTTCGTCGACATTATCTGGCTTGACGCTGCCGCCGTATTGAATGCGCACAGTTTCAGCGACCGCGCCGCCAAACAGATCGTCCAGAGTCGCGCGCACCGTTGCGTGCATGGCCTGCGCGTCGGCAGAGGTCGCGGTGTCGCCGGTGCCAATCGCCCAGACCGGCTCGTAGGCGATCACAACCTCGGCCATTTGCGCGCCGCCGACATCGGCCAATCCAGCCTGCACCTGCCCAACTACGATCTGTTCCGCCTTGCCAGCATCGCGCTGGGTTTTGGTTTCGCCCACACACAAGATCGGGCGCAGGCCAGCTTGGAGTGCCGCGTGCAGCTTGCGGTTGATAATCGCGTCGGTGTCGCCGAATACCGCGCGGCGCTCGCTGTGGCCGACAATCACATAACTACAGCCTAACTCAGTCAGCATTTGCGGCGCGATCGCACTGGTGTAAGCACCCTGGGTTTCATAGAATACATCCTGTGCGCCCAGCAGCAGCGGCGTGTTGGCGAGCAGCGCGTGGAGCGGCGAAAGCGCGGTAAACGGCGGGCAGATCACGACCTCGCGGTCGGGCGCATCCGGCATATCGCGCAGCAGGGCCTCGACCAGTTCGACGGCCTCGGCCACAGTCTTGTGCATCTTCCAGTTGCCGGCGATCAATGCTTTTCGCATGAATGCTCCTTCGTATCAATTAGCAATAGGACTTACGCACTTGGCGTCTTCCGCCTGCGGCAGCATGGAACGTCTATCTTTTTGTTACGGTTTTTGGCGATTTGCGCAAAAAAACGCAACAATTATTAGGTATTCACCTTACGCAGGCAGCGGAAAGCGGGAGGTTTGGAGGGCTGCAAAGCCTCCCCGAACCACACCTTGCGTAAGGTGAATTAGTTAATTCCTCTAAGCAAGTTGCCATTACACCTGCGAGGCGCGAGAATGGATTATCTGCCCACGAGTGGAAGCACCAGGTTGAACAGCCAGGTTTGGACTTCTTGACGTTGGAGCACGAATACCAACAGCACACCGACTGCGACGGTTACGCCAAAAACAACCGTATTCCAGGCGAGCACTTTTGCGCCGTCGAATGGCCCAGCCGGAATCATATTGAAGAGACCTAGCCAGCCGTTGAGCGAGAACCCGGTATAGCAGAGAATCAGCAGCCATTCTGGGGCAGGAATTCGCCAGAGAAAGATTACAGACAGCACAAGAAAGAATAGAACTGACAGCACATAGTTCGAGACTGGGCCAGCCAGCGCGATGCGTCCGTTCTGCGCCTTGGTCATGTAGCCACGATACCAGACTGCGCCGGGCGCTGCGATAAAGAATCCACTCAGTGCGATCAGCATAGAGAAGAGTAACATGCCGTCGTTCGAGACGAAGTGGGCCTCGGCACCGTAGCGCCGGGCTACAACACGGTGTGCCAGCTCGTGTATCACAAAGCCAAGACCTCAGACCACCGCAGCGATAAAGAGCAGCACCACAAAATCGCCCGATAGTACGCGCTGGAGATTGCCGCCAATCGAGGTGAGCGCGTAGGCGACCGTCGTTCCAGCCCAGGCCTACGCCAGCTCGACATTATCATTCGACTGGCCTTGAAACACGCGCTCGTCGGGTGTGCGGAAGATGTTGTTCACGTATCAAATCTCACTTTCGTTCTTCGTGTGAACCTAGCGAGCGCCGTGTTCGCCCCAGGCGTGTTTGCCAAGCAGTGGCACAAAGCGCACGCCGCTGAGCTGCTCGAGGCGTTCGCCTGTGGGTGTGCGAGTGATCCGCAGCAGGCGCTGTTCGTCGCGCCCGCCGACGGGAATGACCAGCCGCCCATCGCGGGCGAGTTGCTCGCGCAGTGGGCGCGGCACCCAGGGCGAGGCCGCCGCCACGCTGATCGCGTCGAACGGAGCTTCGCCTGGCAGCCCGGCAGTACCATCGCCACTAAGCACACGCACGTTGATGTAGCCAAGGCTGATCAGCCGCTCCTCGGCGGCGGCGGCCAGTGTGGGGATGCGCTCAATCGCCACCACATCGGCGGCAAGCAAGCTCAACACAGCTGCGGCGTAGCCCGAACCTGCGCCGATCTCTAGCAGCCGCTCGTCGCCACGCAGCAGCAGGGCTTGGGCCATCAGCGCGACAATGTAGGGCTGCGAGATTGTCTGCCCTTCGGCAATCGGCAGTGCTCGGTCGGCGTAGGCCTTCTCCTGCGCATCGGCGGGCAGAAAGCGATGCCGGGGCACGCGCTCCATTGCGGCAAGCACTCGTGTATCGGTGATACCACGGCGCTGGAGTTGTTCGCGCACCATGGCCTGACGTTGTTGTTCGATCATGCTCATAACATCCTCGGTGTGTATTATACCCGCTCCGCACGCCGCTGCCGCAAGGACTGCGCCATAGGTAACGAGCTTGTAGCGTCTTCTGGCTATACTCGTTCTACGTATCCCTGTAGTAATACGTATGGGGCTTTCGCTTTGGTGAAGTTGGAGGGCTGTACGCCCGCAATATCGCCGAGCGAGAGCCTTTATTGAGCGGCTGTTTAGTCACGACTCAGGAACAATTATGCTTCCATTCCAAGAAACTGAGCTGCTGCTACGTGCGAAAGATGGCGACCACGAGGCATTTGCGCAGATTTACGAGCGCTATGCGCCGACCATCTTTCGCTACATCTACCAGCGAGTGGGACAGCTTGAGCTGGCAGAAGACCTGCACGCCGATGTGTTTCTGCGCGTGTACGAGGGGTTGGCCCGCTATGAGGATCGTGGCTGGCCGCTTTCATCCTGGCTCTACCGGATCGCGCACGATCGCCTGGTAGATAGTGTACGACGACGCCCGCAGTGGATCGCGCTTCCGCTGGAGACCTGCCGTGCGCAGGGCAACGACACAGAGAAGATGGTTGGTACACGGCTTGAGCTTGAGGAGCTGCATCGCAGCCTTGACGCACTCACCGAGGAGCAGCGTGATGTGATCAGATTGCGCTTTGGGGCTGAACTTTCGATCCAAGAGGTAGCGATGCAGCTTGGCCGGAGTGAGGGCGCGGTGAAGGCGCTCCAGCACCGGGCCATTCAGTCGCTGGCGCGGCGCTTGAATGTAGTCAGGGGGTAAAGTCGCAGAACCGCAGAACCAAACAGCCCGGCGCTTCAGCGCCGGAACCGCAGAACCGCGGAACCGCGGAACCGCCGGAACCAACTAGCCCGGCGCTTCAGCGCCGGGAATCTGGGAACCGCAGAACCGAGAACTGCGTCCCGGTTCTTGGCGGCTATGCCTTGTGGCAAGTGTTTACGGGCGCGAGCGAATACCGCTGATGGTGCGCCCAACCGTGTTGGCGGTGTTGCGGGCGGCTAGCATGTATGTTGCGTACACCTCCGACCGGCCAAGCATGAGTGGCGCAGCCAGTAGTAACGCCAGCACCGCCGGGATGAACCAGAGAAATCCAAACGCGCTGCCGACAAAGAACAGAATCAGGGCGACGCCGATCAGCGTGTTGAGTAGGCCGGTGTTACCCTTTTGAAGAACTGGATTCATGATCACATCGCGCAGGTTGCCGATTACCAACAAGATGCCGGCGGCGAGCGAGAAATAGGCGGTAATGCCCGCCGTCAGCAGGCCAGAGATGAACCACAGGCCGATGAGCACCAGTACCCCGATAGCGATGTAGAAATAAAGTGGGCGAATGCCAAAAGGTGTTTTCGGTCCACTGCGATATTTATAGCCGTTTCCATTAAACTCGTTCATGCGCTGTTCCTTTTTTGTGTTTCGTGTCTGTGCAACGATGCTACGCCGGCGGTGCGGTGAATGTTGCAGCATGACTCAGGCATTTTCGTCGAAGATGGCCTTGACACGGAACATGCCGTCCTGCTGCTGTGGAGCATTGGCGAGCACGTCGTCACGCGGCAGCGATGGGCGCACAGTGTCCGCGCGCAGCACATTGTGCAAATCCGTCACCTGTGTGGTGGGGGGCACATCGGCCAATTCCAACTCGTTCAGCATACTGATGTAATCCAAAATACCGGAAAGCTGGCCTTGCATGATGATTAACTCATCCGGTGCGAGCGTAAGCCTGGCCAGATGTGCGACCTTTTGAACTTCTTCCAGGGTTAGTGCCATGGCGATCTCCTTTAGTAAGAGGAGTTACGCAGTTGCCCAAGAGTTTTCATTTCGCCTGCGGCGGGCAAGGAAATAACTCGTAATTGTTTCGTTGTTTGGTCCATTCCACCAAACAACGAAACAAAAAGATAGCTTTTCCATGCCGCCGCAGGCTGAAGTTGCCAACTACGTAAGTCCTAAGTAGTGGAGAATTGTAGCATATAGCATCCCTATTTGAGTTGTAAACATGCGCGTTAGCGCAACGCGGGGGTTTGGGGGCGCAGCCCCCGAAAAACTACCTCCCCTTTTTACGACTCCGGTAGGGATGCTATAGCTACGGTGTTGGAGCTGGCGCGGGCGATGGTTCGGGCGAAGCTGGTGGTGCGGTTGGTGGGTCGGTGGCAGGGGGGGGCGCACTGACCGTGGGGGCTGGGTTCTCCGTGGGCGCAGGGTTTGGCGTCGCGGCTGGTACTGCTGTGGGCGCGGCGGGCGGTGCCCGTAGTGAAACGGTCACACGCGTCTGCGTGGCAAGCGCGACACCTGGTGGCAGCGCGAACGTGGGCGAGAGCGTGTACACGCCGGCGGTGAAGCCAGAAAGATCGACAGTGCCACGGAGCGATGTGCCGTCGATGCCGCTGATCGCGCCGGCATTGCCAGTCAGCCCAACCTGCACGACATTTGGGCTGATGCTCACGAGCAGCCCGCCGGGCAGATTGGTGGCACCGATTTCAGCTGGCAGAGCGACCGTAAACGGTTGGGCGATCGGCACAGTCGAGATACGCACTGTCACCTCAGAGGGTTGATTGTCGAGCAGCGCGACACCGCTGGGAATGACCAACTGGGCGGTGCGCGAGATCGTGCCGCTGTCTCCAGCCAGGTCGATCGGCTGCGTGACAACGTTTGAAACACTGTCGAGCGGGCCAGAACTGCCGGTAAGCGTCACGAACTCTGGCGCGACCACAACGTCGGCGACAATCTGGCCAGTGCCAGGCCGCCCCGTAATCTGCGGGACGACCGGCACCCGTTTGATGCCGATACTTGATACGATCGGCACCTGGACATTGACCGTTTCGGGAATGCTGATTACACCCTCGACTGGTGCTCCGCTGGCGTCGAAGGCGGCAACACTCCGGGGAGAATCATAGTTGGCGGTGAGGCCATTGATATCGGCGGTGGCGCGGCCAAGCGCGACTTGGTTGACCCGGCTTTCGGGGCCGCGTATGATTACATTAGTGACCGGACGACCGTTGACCGAGGCCTGGGCCTCGCGCTGCTCAAAGCTAAACGGCACTGTTCCGCGAACCTCGATTTCCAGCGGCACGGTCTTCGTAATCTCCTGTTCCACGCGGAAGGGGATCAGTGGTGGTTCGGCAGTGAACGTGATGCGGGCCAGGCCAGAGCGTGTGGTGACAATGTTAATTGGCGTGGTGTAATCGCCGGGTTCGATGCCAGTCATATCTGCAAATGCGCGAATGTCGGTACGGCGCAACCCCTGAATGGTGGTTGCCGCGCCCTCGGCATTGACTGTTATCTGCGGGCGGCTGGCCAATGGCAGGCCATTAGGATCGACAATCAGCAGCCCACTAGCCAGGTTATCGACCTCAACCGGGATGCTTTCGAAGGCAGCGCGTGTGCTTGGGTTTTCACGAACTGAGACATATAGCCAGATCGAGAACGCCAGACCGATTGCCAGCAGCAGGCGCAGGCCAGTGGTGCGAAGCCATGTCATTTTGCTGCCTCCTCAAGTGGCACCTTGAGCAGACCTGCCAGCAGGCTGCGCAGCCGGGTCTCATTTAGGTAGCTCACCATACGGCCATCGTGAACCAGCGAGATCGCGCCGGTTTCTTCGGAAACGACGACTGCGATGCCATCGGACTGTTCGGTGATGCCTTTCGCGGCGCGGTGGCGCGTGCCATAACGGCGCTGGCCTACAACATCCTCGGACAGCGGCAGGACGACGTTTGCTGCCAGGATGCGGTTGCCGCGAATGATGACGGCCATATCGTGCAGGGGCGAATTGGGGTAAAAGATGTTGAGCAGCAGTGGGGTGGCCAGCCGTGAATCTAGAATGATGCCACGATCGGCATATTCTTGCAGGCCAGTCTCGCGCTCGATCACCATGAGCGCACCGACGCCTTGCTGCGAGAGCTGCTGGGCCGCGCGGGCCACGCCATTAATCGTTTCAAGCAACTCGGTGCGGTTAGCGCGGGTAAATGGGCGGCTGAACAGATCATTACTGCCGCCCAGTTTCTCGAGCGCGCGCCGCAGTTCCGGCTGGAAAATGACGGGGATGGCCACAAATAGGGCTGGCTGAATAACTCGCTCGAGCAGCCAGTCCAGTGTTTGCAGTTCTAGTAGCGAACTGAGCAAGAACGACAGCGCCAGCACGATACCGAAGCCACGCAGCAGCTGAACGGCGCGGGTGCCGCGAATAACGCCAAGTAGCCAGAAAAAGATCAGGCCAACAATAACAATATCGAGCAGTGCGAAAAAATCGATTGACGTGTTGATACGCTGTAACAGCGCAGAAATGCTGTCCATGAGATCTAGCTATCAGCCATCAGCTTGCAGCTTTTGCCAGCGGCGATACACATAAGCGGTGAATTGTTGATGGTGTTCTTGCACCGCACGAACAGCATCAACTGAGAAATATTACACCTTTGCACGGGTCTGCTGTTGCTCGTGCATGCGTTTGGCCGCGCTTTGCAGTGCGGCGACGCGCTCGGTCTCAACGTTGGGCATCTTCGACAGGCGGCCATAGATGCGCACGGCCTGGTCGTACTCCTCACGCCGCATCAGCACATCCCCAAGTTGGTAGTAGGCCTCGGTATCACTCTGGTCGATGCCGATAATTTGGTGCAGCTCGGCGATCGCATTCTCCAGGTCGCGCTGTTGCATGAGCAGGCGCACGATCTGCTTTTTCTCACTGATCGCGTCCTCGGTGCGCCCCGCCAGCGTGTACATGAACGAGAGCCACTGGCGCGCCTCGATATCGTTTGGCGCAATTTTGATAATTCGGTCGTAAATCTCGCGGGCCTGCTCCTGCTGGCCAAGTGTCCAGTGAACATCGGCGACCTGCTGGAGGCTAGCGACCGCGTCCTTGAGCTGGCCGGCCTTGCGCTGCTGCTCGGCCACCTTGCTCAACCCCTCGATGCCTTTGTCCAGGTAGCCACGGCGGAGGTTCATCTGAGCCCAGCGCAAGCCAATCGGGATGTTGTTTGGCGCAAGCTTCAAGCCATATTCCAGCGTTTCGATCGCCGTATCTATATCCTGCTGGCGCTCGTAGTAGGTGGCTAGTTCGTCGAGCTGGGTAGTCGCCTCGTTCAGTTTGCCCTGGCGGAAGTAAATATCGGCCAGTTTGGTATAGATTGTGCGGTCGTTCGGTATCTGCCGCTTGGCCTGCTGAAGCGCGCGCTCGGCCCCTTCCAGATCGCCGGAGGCGGCGAAGGCTTCGGCCATGCGCCGGACGATCTCGCCCTGCGAGAGCGGCGTAGCAAACGGGTAGCGGGCGAATTCGGTGTTTGGCGTGGCGCTGCCAGCTGCTTGGCCGCGCTTGAGCTGGGCTAGCGCGTCGTCGGCCTGGCCGAGCGCGATGTAGCTATCGGCCATGGCTTGAAACACCAGTACGGCTGGCAGCATCGGGTCTTCCTCGCTCGCCAGCAGGTCGGCGGCCTGCTCCAGTTCCAGCAGCGCCGAGGACTGTTGGCCAGCGCGTTGCTGTACAATGCCAAGAATGTAGTGGAGCAGTGCGGCATCCTGCACCAGCAGGGCGCTGCGATACTCGACCTGAACTTCGTTCAACGCTGCGCCGTGCTGGGCCTGCTGGAGTCGTTCGAGCAAGGTCGCAAGCGACTGCCAGACAGCGGTGGGGTGATCGCCCATCAGCGCAAGCGCGGCGTTCACACGGGCGATGCCGGCGATGTTGCTCTGGTCGAGTTCGAGCGCGCGGCGAAATTCGCCGAGCGCGGCCTCGAAACGTTCCAGCTTGAGCAGCGCTTGGCCATACTGGGCGTGGAGCGGCGCGCTGTTGGGTGCCCACTGCAGGCCGCGCCGATATTCTTCCAGCGCCTTGTTGGTTTGGCCCATACGAAAATAGGCATTGGCAACCTGGACAAGCTGCTCGGCGGCCGCATCGACACGACCATCTTGCTTAAGCAGGTCGGCCAGCCGCGCGCGGGCGTTGATAGTGTCCGGCGACAGGTCGATCAGCCGGTAGTACACGTCGATCGCGCGGCGGGCCTCGCTGCGCGCGACATAGGTGTCGATCAGCAGCTGATACTTGGTGAGCGCTTCTTCGTTCTTGCCTTCGCGCTCGTATATTTCGCCCATCCGCATGTGGATCGGCAGGTAGTTTGGCTCAAGCCGAATGACTTCCATGCAGGCGTCGTTGGCCGCCACAATCAGGCCCTGCTCGGCATATTTCTCACTGGCAAGCACATACTTTTCAACCGTGTCGTCCAGGCCGCTTGTGTCAAGCTTGATAAGCGGCTTGAAATGTGGCGTGGTCGGCTCGGGCAGGCTATCGAGTGCAGCCAGCACATCGACTGGTGCAGCAGGAGCGCTTGGCGTAGCGAAGATGTCCACGCTGCTTGATGCAGCAATGCGATCGGGTTTAAGAAAATCGGTGATCGGGCGAATCTTGCCCCAGGTTTCCGGCATCGGCTCGCCCGTATCTGGGGCCAATACTGATGCCGAGGGGTCTAGCGCAGTAAGCGCGCCGGTGCCAAGTGTACGTAACTTGGCGAACATGTTGCGCTCGGTCAGCTCCTTGGCCTTGCGTCGGAAGTCCTCGGCGCGCTCGCGGCCCCAGCGCTTTGAGCCAAGAAAGTTGGCCAGGGTCGAGTAGAGCGAAGCTGCCCGCGCGCTATCGTTCAGCTGGGTGTAGATGTTGGCGGTGCTCTCGTACATCTGCACGAGATCTTCCGATTCGGCCTTGCCGATCGACTGGAGGTCGACCAGTCGGATAGTCTGCTCGTACTCCTGGGCGGCCTGGGGCAGTTGGCCCAGCGCCTCCAGCGAACTGCCCAGCGAGTAGTGCGCCGAAAGTGCGTACTCGGCGTCGATCGCGGCCTGGCGCAGCATCTGTACAGCCTGCTGGTGGTCGCCGCGCTCTTGGTAGAGCAGGCCTAGGCTGTAGAATACATCGGGCCGCTCGGCACCCATCGAAAGGGCACGGGCGTACTGATCAAGGGCGCCAGCGTTGTCGCCCTTCTCTTGAAGCTCCTGGGCCTGAGCGACCAGGCGATCGATTGCAAACTGCTGGCCGCGCAGCCCGCCGGTCATCCCCGGCAGAGACGCTGGAGCCGGTGCGTCGCTGGCATTGCTGACCGAAGCCAGCGCTGCGCTCTCGATCGCGCCGTGGAGACTGGCGCTATACTCTTTGAGTTCGCGGCTGTTAGGTGCAAGGCGCAGGGCGCTATCGGTGTGGCGTTCGGCCTGGTCGAGCCGTCCCTGCTCCTGAGCACTTTTGGCCAGGGTCAGGTACTCGGCTGAGGAGTCGGCCGTGCCACCGTTTTCTTCCAGCAGGCGGGCCAGGCGCAAGCGCTGATCGTCGGCGCTGGGACGCAGGCGTAGCACCTCGCGCAGGGCCTCGATCGCCTTGGGTTCGAGGCGGCGCGAGATCTGGATATCGGCCAGTTGGGCGTAGGCGGTCACGGCTGGGATGATATTGCCCATCTGCTCGTTGACCCGCGCAATATACTCAAGCACAAATGGGTTGTTCGGGTCGGCGTTACGCAGCTCTTCCCAGATTTGGAGTGACTGGGCGTGCTTGCCAGTGTTATAGAGTGCGACCGCCGCCGCCGCGCGCGCGTCGGTATCGCTGGAGAACTCCTGGAGGGCGCGTACCGCCTGCTTCAGTGCCTCGTCCCAAGTGTGCTTGCGGGCTGCCTCGCGGTGCTGCTCCATCGCGCGGTCGTAGAGGGCACGGTTGCCTGCCATGGACGCCTCCCAGGTTGGTCAAACGCTGTCTAGAATGTGACAGGATCGGAAATGTAGCGTTCGGTGATCGCTGCCGTTGTGCGCGCCGAACCGTCGCGCTTGGCACCTCACTTTGCTTATGATAGCACATCTTTCGGCGGCGGCACATAGCGGCGGCGTAGCAAGCGCCGTGCAACTGAGGCTCTTTCCAGGGTACATCGTGCGGCGGCGCAGCAAGCGCCGTGCAACTGAGGCTCTTTCTAGGGTACAGCGTGCGGCGGCGCAGCAAGCGCCGTGCAACTGAGGCTCTTACGCACGGTAT
>JACMIM010000629.1 GCA_014381165.1 Roseiflexaceae bacterium | reverse complement strand
GTTCAACCGCAGCAACGCGCTTCAGCGCGTTTTGCATAGCAGCGGGGTTTCAACCCGCCGGCGCCCGGTGCGCGCAAAACGATACGACACACCTCGTCATCTCGTCCCCTTGCTACAGCCTCACCTCTGGTCTATATTCCCCCCACTCGGCGCGCAGCGCCCCGCAAACCTCGCCAACCGTGGCGAGTTGGCGCAGTGCAGCCCGCATTGGGTGCAGCAGGTTATCGCTGCCACGCGCGGCGGCCTTGACCGCATCGAGCGCGGCGGCTACCGCCAGGCCATCGCGCTCGGCTCGAATGCGCGCGAGAGTGGCAGCTTGCTCCTGGGCAACTGCCTCGTTGGGCGCGAAGACTGGCGGCGCGGCCTGCTTGCCGCTGACGAACTTATTAACTCCCACCACAATCTGCTCGCCCGATTCGACCTGCTGCTGGAACTGGTAGGCCGCGTCGGCAATATGGCCCTGCATCCAGCCCTGCTCGATCGCCGCCACCGCCCCGCCGATCGCATCGATCTGGTCGATTAGTGCCTGCGCTTCGTGCTCGAGCTGGTCGGTCAGCGCCTCGATTGCATATGAACCAGCCAGTGGGTCGGCGGTTTCGGCCAGGCCGCTTTCATAGGCGATAATCTGCTGCGTGCGCAGGGCCAGTGTGGCAGCCTCCTGGGTCGGCAGGCCCAATGCCTCGTCGAAGCCGTTGGTATGTAGCGACTGCGTGCCGCCAAGCACGGCGGCCAGCGCCTGAAGTGTCGTCCGCACCACATTGTTCAGCGGCTGCTGCGCCGTCAGCGATGATCCTGCGGTCTGCGTGTGGAAGCGCAACATCAATGCGGCAGGCTTCTGCGCGCCAAAGCGCCCGCGCATGATCCGCGCCCACATGCGGCGTGCGGCGCGATACTTGGCGATCTCTTGCAAAAAGCCGTTGTGGCCATTGAAGAAGAACGACAGGCGCGGCGCAAAATCATCTACCTGTAGACCGGCCTCGACCGCTGCTTGCACATAGGCGATCCCATCGGCCAGCGTAAAGGCGATCTCCTGCGCGGCGGTGCTGCCGGCCTCGCGAATGTGATAGCCCGAGATTGAGATCGTGTTCCAGTTTGGGATGCGCTCGTGGCAGTAGGCGAAGGTATCGGTGATCAGGCGCATGGAAGGTTTAGGCGGAAAGATGTAGGTGCCGCGCGCCGCATACTCTTTCAGAATATCGTTCTGAATCGTGCCGCCCAGCTTGTGCGGTGCTACGCCCTGGCGCTCGCCAACCAGTTCATACAGCAGCAGCAGGACTGATGCTGGCGCATTGATCGTCATCGAGGTGGTCACGCTGTCGAGTGGAATGCCGTCGAAGAGCGTGGCCATGTCCTCCAGGCTGTCGATCGCCACGCCAACCTTGCCGATTTCGCCCTCGGCGCGCGGGTCGTCGCTGTCCAGCCCCAGTTGGGTGGGCAGATCGAAGGCGACTGAAAGCCCCTGCTGGCCTTGTGCCAGCAGGTACTTGTAGCGCAGATTGCTTTCGCGGGCCGAGGCAAAGCCGGCGTACTGGCGCATGGTCCACAGCCGCCCACGGTACATGGTCGGGTAGATGCCGCGTGTAAACGGAAACTCGCCAGGGTCGGGCTGCGACTGGCTGGCGTCCTCGGCGCGGTAGACCGGCTTCAAGCCGCTATCGACATCGTCCATGGCGCACCCTCATTGGTTGGATTCAGAAAGGAATTGTAGCCATTATAGCAAAACACGGCGGCGAGGCTTGCCCCGCCGCCGTGTCCTGTGGTACCCGGTGCCCGGTGCTAAAGCGCCGGGCTGTTTGGTTCTTGGTTCGCGATTCGCAGTTCCCGGCGCTGAAGCGCCGGGGTATTTGGTTCGCGGCACACGAGGTGTTGAGCGCGTTTCTTGGTTCTTTGTTCTCTGTTCTTGGTTCTTGGTTCTTGGTTCTTGGTTCTTTGTCCTCTGTTCTCTATTTACTCCACCAGCCGCCCCGCCAGCTCCAGTTCGCTCTCGTCTACCGCCGCCTGTACCTCGGGCGAGGCTGGCGCGATCGGCGCAGTCGCCAGCCGCATGCCCAGGCCGCGCTCGCCTACAACTGGTTCGATTACAATCGTGCGCTGCCACTCGGCATCGGTTTCCGGGTAGTCGCTGCGCTGGTGCGCGCCACGGCTTTCGGTGCGGGCTAGCGCGCCGCGCACGGTCGCCTCGGCGGTCAGCAGCATCGATTCGAGATCCAGCGTGGCGGCTAGGTCGGGCGCGCCTGCCGGGCCGTTGGTCGCCTGGCTGCGGATGCCCGCCAGCGCGTGGAGCGCCTGCTCCAAACCAGCCTCGCTGCGTACCACGCCTGCGCCCTGCCAGACCGTTTCCTGCAATCTGTCGATCAGCGCGCGCTGGTGTGCGCCATCACGCTGGCTGAGTGTGGCCAGCCGCTGGCGCACCCGGCTGATCTGCGCCTGGTCGAGTGCCGCTGTTGCTTGGCTGGCCGCGTCCTGGCCGGCGTGTCGCCCAGCGATCCGCCCAAACACCAGAATCTCGGCCAGGCTGTTGCCGCCAAGCCGGTTTGCGCCATGGACGCCCGCCGCTACCTCGCCAGCGGCATACAGCCCCGGTACGCCCGTCCAATGGCTGTGCGGCTCGACCCGCACGCCACCCATGGAGTAGTGCGCGGTCGGCGCGATCTCCATCGGCTCGCGCGTGATGTCTACGCCAACGCCCTTGAACTGCGCGACCATGCGCGGCAGCCGCTCGTGGATGAGCGCGGGCGGCATGTGGCTAACATCGAGCCAGACGCCGCCGTTCGGCGTGCCACGGCCCTGCGCGATCTCGGTGTAGTTGGCCAGTGCCACGCGGTCACGGGTCGAAAGCTCCATGCGCTCGGCGTCATAATTTGACATAAAGCGCTCACCACGATTGTTCAGCAGCCGCCCGCCCTCGCCGCGCACCGCCTCAGTCACGAGTGTACCTTCCAGTTGAGCTGGGCTGATCATGCCGGACGGGTGGAACTGCACCAGCTCCATGTCGGCCAGCGACGCTCCGGCGGCAAAGGCCAGTGCCATGCCATCGCCAGTGTTTTCGCGCCGCCGCGAGGACGAGCGACGATAGATATGGATGTGGCCGCCCGCCGCCAGCACCACCGCGCCCGCCTGGACGATCACCTCACGCCCGCTGTCCAGCTCAAAGCCGAACGCACCATTCACCCGCCCGTCGCGTAGCAGCAGTTCGGCCACATACACCCGCTCGACAATCGTAATTGCGCGCCGGTCGACTTCGCGCACCAATGCGGCAATAATCTCCTGGCCGGTGTAATCGCCGACAAAGGCGGTGCGGCGGTAGCGGTGTGCGCCAAAGTAGCGCTGCGAAATACGGCCGTCGGTTTCGCGGTGGAATGGCATGCCCCAAGCCACCAGTTCGTCGATCACACGCGGTGCTTCGCGGCACAACAACTCGACCGCCGCCGGGTCGCTTAGAAAGCGCCCCTCGACCAGCGTGTCGGCAGCGTGAATCGCCCAGGTGTCCTCCATGTCGATTGTGGCCAGCGCTGCGTTGATGCCGCCCGCCGCCAGCACGGTATGCGCGTCGGCGCGCGGGCGCTTGCCCAGCACCAACACGCGGCGGCCCATGTCGTGCAGCTCGATTGCAGCGCGTAGGCCGGCTCCGCCCGTACCAATCACCAAAACGTCGGTTTCAAGTGTATGTGCAGCTGTGTGCTGTATCATTGGGTTCTTCCTCCCCGGCGCTGAAGCGCCGGAGAATGTTACATTTGTTCTTATTGATCCGCGTACCGGCAGGTTGGCCAATGAGGGGACACCGGGGGCG
>JACMIM010000628.1 GCA_014381165.1 Roseiflexaceae bacterium | reverse complement strand
TTGGACGAGATTGAACGCGCTTCAGCGCGTTTTGGGGTATCAGACGCCGGAAGCATCCGGTGGCCGTGGTGGCGGTGCAACACCTTATGCCACACGCGCAACACCGTAGGGCGAACACGGTAGTAGGGGCGAACCTCGTGTTCGCCCTACGGTGTCGGCGTGCGTGTGGCCCGTTTGGCACGCCGCAGCAGCCCAAATACGGCTACAAGCAGTGCTAATCCAACACCCATGATCCCAATGATACCGCCAGCAAAACCGAGCAGATTGCGCCAATGGTGCGTGTGGGTCGCGCCGATGATCTGCGCCGCCCGTGGGTTGCCAGGCGCATAGGCGATTTGCAGATTGCTGCCCACTTCAACCTGCGCCGAGCCGACATCGGCGGCATCAATCGCAACAATCTCGTCGCGCCCACCCTGGGGCACAAACACCATGCGTACAATATCGTACTGCTGTGGCACATCGAACTCGGTGCTTGTGCGGCTACAGTTGCTTCTGCCGCCGGGGCTGCATGGGAACGGGTCGATCTTGGTAACGCGCGTCACCTCGCTCACACGCGCTTCGGCGCGCAGCGGTTTTGTTGCCAGGTTCTCACTGGCTTGCCACTGCTGGTAGATCACGGCACTTGGCACACCAATGCCGGCCACAAGCGCCACGAGTAAGATCGTCAAACAGCCGGTTGTCGAGCGCCCGATCCTGAACGCAAGCCAGCCAAACACGAGGATGCCCACAACGATCGCCACGATTGTCCAGGGAATGTAATCGCGCGTGTTGGTATTCGCCAGCCGCACCAGCGTGAGGCTGCGGTAGAGCGGGAGCACCTTCAGCGCAACCGGCTCTGCTGCGCGCAGCTGGTCGAACACTGGTTCAGCCAGGCGAAGGCTGGCCGCGCCGTCGTCGCTGGTTGCCTGGGCGAGGCTTGGCGCGTTGCCATCAAGCCGGTAGCGCACCTGAATGATTAAGTCGTGCCGCCAATCGCCCTGACGCCGCAGTTCTACCTGTTCGTCTTTTGTTTCCACCAGCCCATCAACCGTGCGCCCAGCGCTATCGAGGTAGAGCGACCCACCGACAAGTAAGCCGACAATCGTGACAGAAGCGAGGACAAGTGCAACACCGCCGGAGCGATCACCAACCATGCGCCCCAACAGCACGCTGATGCCAAACAGCAGCACCGACGCAAACAGTGCCACAAGCAGCACCAGAATGGCCAACCCAAAATCCTCGGCAGATGATCCAAGACTCATGGCGTACTCCTCGGCGGGGTAACAGGCTGATTTCGCTGGGTGTCCTGCGTGATTATTACTGCTGCGATAGTGGCAGGTAGACTTTTCTTGGCGCTGGTGTTGGGGTTGCTGAGGTTGGTGGCGGTGTTGGTGACGGTGACGGTGTTGGTGTTAATGGCACAACGGCCTCGGCCTCGACCGCGCCAGCATCGCAGGCGGCACCTTGTGGCCGGGTAACGCTGCGGATGTCGCTGGTTGGGCAGCTCGCCGCCGGAATAGTATCAAGGCCAAGGCTGGCGAGTTGTGGCACTTGGAGCGTACTGCCTAGCACAGTGAAGGGCGCATCAACAAATGCAACCGCAAGACCATGGTTGTCGGCTGTGCCGGTGAGTGCGCCGCTACAGGTTGTGTCGTCGACAATGTTGTAGCCTGGGCCGGCACTGCTGAGTTTGCCAGCGCAACTCTGCGGGAGGTTGCGCGCAAACACGCCGTTGCGGCTGGTGAAGTTGGCCGCGACCAGGGCATCGCTGAAGATGCCGCCGCCGCTCGTTGCCGCCAGATTGTCGACTACAGACACATTGATCAGCCTGGTTGGGCTGCTTGACACGGCAAGCCCACCGCCACTTTTGGCTTGGTTGGCCTGCAACAGCAGATTAGTCAGCGTCATGCTGGCCGTGCTATGGATGCCACCACCAAGCCCGCTGGTTGCCTTGTTCTGAAGCAATGCGCTGCGCTCGACGCTGGCGCTGCCGCCGCCGATGCTGATGCCGCCGCCGTCGAGACTGGCGGTGTTGCCCGACATCAGCGAATCGCGCACCAGGGTGCGTCCGCTAGCGCTCGACAGGCCGCCGCCAGAAGTGGTTGCATCGTTTGTTTGGATGTTGCTGTGTGCGATCGTGGCGCTGCCGTTAGCGATGTACAGGCCGCCGCCTTGCCCCGCCTGTGCCCGATTACCAGAAAGTAGATAGGAATCGACATTAAGCGTGCCGCCGCCCCAGAGATACATTCCGCCGCCGGAATTAAACGATCTGTTTTTCAGGCTCCAGCCGCCCAAGATCGTTGCTGAACCTCCACGAATGCTCATCCCGCCACCGCCGCCGCCGCGATTCTCTTCCAGCCGTGTGAAAGTCAAGGTCGTGGTTGCAGACCAGGCCTGCACGCCGCCCCCATCACCAGACCTCGCCAGGTTGTCAATAATCAATGTGTCAGAAATAGCCAGCGTGCCGCCATCGGTTGCAACCGCGCCGCCATAGCCAGCCGTATTGCCGCGTAACTCGCTCGATTCGATCAGCAGATTGCCCCGGTAGCTATAAATTGCCCCCCCAGCATGTGCATCATCGACTCTGCTCTGGCGAATGCGGCTGCCAACCAGGGCCAACGAACCGTTTTCGCCGACCGAGATTGCGCCGCCATGATTGGCACCGCCCTGGGCCTGTTCAAGCGTGATGTTGCGGAGCGCCAAACTTGCATCTGATGCTACAACAAACACCTGCGAGGTCGTGCCGCCGGAAAGAACAAGCGTGTTGCCGCCATCGATTGTTATACGCCCACGGATGATCTTTGGTGCGGTAACGGTGATACGGTTGGTACCAGTGCAGGCAAAGGTGATCGTACCCTGTGGATTATCAGGGTTGTTGGCAGCAGCCATTGCAGCATCCAGCTCGGCTTCGCTGCATGTGCGAACCACGTAATCATCGGCGTAGAGTTGCTGTGGGGTTGGCCAAAGTGCGGCGCATAGCAATGCAGCAAGCACGACGCCTAGGCGTTTTTGCGTTACTGCCCCAGAGATTCGGCGGAGGATCATCGTGTGTTCCTTGAACGAGGACGTTGGCTTGCTGTGATAGCTGTTCACCTACTCTAGCATAGCGATTGGTTCGAAACCTTACATTTCTTGTCAATTCCTGTATAATGCTCTTCCAGCACCGTTGTGTAGTTATAGGCACCAGCACGTCATCATGGCCCAGCGCACACCGGAACTCGCGCCCGCAACATTCGCCACATTTGGTGCATTCCTGCGCTTTTTGCGCCGCCGCGCGCGCTTGACCCAACGCGAACTTGCGGTGGCGGTCAACTACAGCGAGGGGCAGGTATGCCACCTCGAAAACGACCGACGCACGCCTGATCTGGCAACGCTTGTGGCGCTGTTTGTACCGGCGCTGCAACTCGAGCACGCGCCGCAAGATACCGCCCGTTTGTTGGCGCTGGCCGCAACTCACCGCAGCGCACCAAAGCCCACCTCTGCTACGGCTGCGCCAGCCACTGTGCAGCTTCCGGCAACCGAGCTGATTGGGCGGGCGCACCAGCGTGCAGCAATTACTGAATTGCTGGCCGCGCCAGCGGTGCGATTGCTAACGCTCACGGGGCCGCCGGGCGTGGGTAAAACTCACTTGGCGCTGCAACTCACCCACGATCTGCGCCCGCATTATGCCGATGGAACGATGTTTGTCGATGTAGCGGCGGTACATCAGGCGGAACTGCTCGCCCCTGCTGTGGCCCAAGCGCTTGGTTTGACCGAAGAAGCGCACAGCGAACCGGCTGCGGCGCTGCACGCCGCCCTGCGCAGCCGGCAGATGCTGCTGGTGCTCGATAACTTCGAGCAACTGCGCCACGCTGCGCGCTTGTTGGGCGAGCTGCTGGCTGCCGCGCCGGGGCTGACCTTGCTTGTCACCAGCCGAGTGGCACTGCGATTGCGTGCCGAACACCTATTCGTGCTGCCGCCGCTGCCGGTGCCTGATCTCGCAAACCTGCCGCCACTCGATGTTCTGGCACAGATCGAATCGGTGGCGCTGTTGGTTGCGCGGCTGCGTGCGACGACCCCCGAACTCCAAGTAACCCCGGCAAATGCACTGGCGCTTGCGGCGATCTGCGTGCGGGTGGACGGGCTGCCGCTTGCGATCGAACTGGTCGCGGCGCGTGGTCGCTTGGGTACCCCACAAGAACTGTTGCTAGATCTCGCGCAACATCTGCGTCGGCGCGGTCGCGATCTGTCAGCGCGCCACCAAACTTTGTCTGCTGCGCTGGCCTGGAGCTACGCGCAGCTTTCGCCTGGCGCGCAACTGTTGTTTGCTCGCTTGAGTGTGTTTGTTGGTGGTTGGATGCTCGAATCAGCGCTGGCAGTCTGCGATCTTGAACAGCTTGGCCGCGCGGCGTTGCTCGACGCATGCGAAGAATTGCTCGACCATAGCCTGATCCAGCGCCATACGTTGGGGGCGGCAACCCGATTGACGATGCTGGCCATGGTGCGCGAATATGCCCACGAGCAGCTTCAGCTGCGCAACGAATCGAATGAATTACACCAGCGCCTGCTGGTACATGCTGCCGAGCTTGCCGAACAGGCCGAGCAGCAGCTTGTGCATGGCGGCGAACAGGCAAGCTGGCTGGCACGCCTGGACGCCGAGCACGATAACCTGCGCAGCGCATTACGCTGGGCGCTCGCAGCCGGCGAGCATGCTCAGGGCTTGCGGCTGGTTGGTGCGCTCTGGCGGTTTTGGTACATGCGTGGCTTTTTGCGCGAAGGCCGAGGCTGGCTCGAAACCTTTCTTGCGCTGCCAGTGCAGGGCCACACGGCCGCGTTGGCCCATGCACTTGATGGGGCTGGTGTGCTGGCGTGGCGGCAGGGAGAATACGGCCAGGCCGCCCTGTGGTGTAACGCAGCGCTCGAACTGTACCGGAGCGAGCGGCACCAACGTGGCGAAGCGCGCGTGCTGGGCCATATCGGCCTGATTGTCGCCGAGCAAGGCACACTCACCCAGGCAGCAACATACTTTGAAGCAAGTCTGCCGCTGTACCGTGCGCTTGGCGATGCGGCCGGGGTGGCTTCGGTGCTGCACAACCTTGGCAACATGTACTGCCAGCAAAACGACAGCGACCGTGCGCTAGGCTTCTACGATGAATGCCTGGAGGTGTACCAGGAGATTGGCGATACCTCGGGCATTGCGTTGATCGAGCTTGGTATTGGGGCGATCGCACGCGACCGCCGCGACCTCGAGCGCGCGCAGGCGTCGTTCGTTCGCAGCCATGATCTGGCCAGGCAGCTTGGCGACGAATGGAACATTGCAATGGCGCTGCTCAACCTTGGCGATGTTGCGGCTGATTATGGCGATACCGCCCATGCCCGACAGCAATTCGGCGATGCGCTGGCAATCTTTGAGCAGCTTGGCGATCAGCAATCGGTTGCGCTGGTACACGCGCGGCTTGGCATTGCCGAGTCCCTGGCTGGCAACACAGCTACCGCGACAGGCTTGTTTCGGCAATGCCTGCTGCTCGCGAACGCGCTGGGTTTCCAGCCTGGCGTTGCCGAGGGGTTACACGGCCTGGCAGGCTGCGTAGCCCAAACACAGCCACTGCTGGCGACCCGCCTGCTCGCTGCTGCCGCCGCGATCTGCGACGCGGTTGCGATCCCACTCGCGCTCGCCGACCAACCGCGCCACGATCAGGTGTTGCAAATCACGCAGCGTGCGCTTGACCCGGCAGCATGGGCGGTTGCTTGGGGCGAAGGGCAGCGCCTAGACATGGCGCGGGCGGTGGCGCTGGCATTGGCAAATGTGCCGATACGGTGAACGATATTTGGCGCGGGAGCTTGCTGGCAGCAACTGCCGCACCGCCGCTTTACGATCTTCCATCACTGGCAGTTAAGTCTTTCAAGCGCTCGATTTCCTCACCCGCCTCAGGTACTTCATCCGCAGCAAGGGTGATGCCTTGCGCGGCGCGCAGATAGGTTTGTTGGGTTGCCATGTCGTGCAGCATGGCGGCAATGTCGGCGCGTAACACAAAGGCGCGGAACTGGGTCACAGTCGGTTCGTCGCTCAGGTGGTGCAATGCCTGGTCGAGTATCTGCGCCGCAATAGCGGGTTCATCGCGTGAGTAGGCATCGATTCGCGCCATACTAATCGCTTTAGAAAGCGCTGTAGGACGGTGCGGCTTGATCTTCTTGCCACCAACTTCGATCATGATGATGCGGTTGCCATCCGGATCGAGCAAGTTACAGCGCTGATCCTTGCTCAACGTATTCACGCTGCCCAAACGCGGGATGCCGCTGCGCAGCTGCTTGCCGAAGTGCTGCTTGATGCCACTTGACAACGCACGGTGCAGTGCGTGAATGTCGCTTGTGATAACCAGGCACATATGCCCTGATTCCTCAACAGCTTGCGCTGCCTTCGAGCCGTAAAAATCGATCTGAATGTCCTGGTATTTCACACTGCCGTACACATATGGTGCGTGTTGTTCGTACAGGGTCTCAAAGCCGATTGCGTTGTAGAATTCAAGCGTGGCTTTGAGTGAACGGCATGGAAACACGGGAATCACAGTTTGTGTCATATCACCCCTCAGCATAATACTTCGATGGTAAATCCAGCCGGAACTTGAAAATAGAATGTCCATGATCCATGCTACAGCATCCCTGCCGGAGTGGTAAAAAGGGGAGGTGGGTTTTTCGGGGGCTGAAGCCCCCAAACCCC
>JACMIM010000627.1 GCA_014381165.1 Roseiflexaceae bacterium | reverse complement strand
TGCCGGTGACACGCCCACACCAGCGTGTCTATTGGCATTGGTCTTTCACTTCACAACCTTACACAGCTGGAGCAACAACGATGGATCTGAGTATCTACCACGACGATTTCACGCAGCACGACCTCTTCGGCTTATTCCCCGGCGCACCCGGCGGACGCGCACTTCGCGATAGCTACGGCCACGTGTACCTGGTCACGATTGCCACGAAGGGCGGCCAGACCACGCTTGAACGCTATGGCAAAGAATATATGCGCGACCTCGCTTCGCGTGGCGGAAAGGCCAAGCGCCACAAAGAAGACACCCAGCCGCGCAACGTCACCCACTGGGACGGCACACCCGAGCGGCACGTCCCCTATCGCCCGCCCAGCAGTCGCCGGCGCAGGCCACGCATCATCCGCTTTTTTTTGAGCGAGGATGTGTAGGTGTCTTTCGTGCTTGCGTGACCTGGCCAGGCGGCGGAGAAGAAATCGAATCGATAGCAGATAGTATGGATGATAGGCGGCAGGTGGCAGAGCCCCAACGACTTGCCACCTGCTACCAGTCACTGAGGGCCTAGTTCTTGGTGATCGTCCAGAACCAGATGTTCGGCGTACTGGCCGAATCGTACATGAAACCGCTAATGTTCTTGCGGACGCCATAGGAGAGCGTTGGCTGGTAGAGCATCACGTACGGACCCTCGTTGAGCACGCGCTCAGTCAGCTGCTTATAGAGCTCGGCGCGCCTGGTCGTGTTCTGCTCGACTGCGGCCTGCTGGCCAAGCATGCCGATCTGCTTATGTTCCCAGGCATTCCGCCAGGCGATCGACTTGGCGTCGTAGTTGGTGAACGGCGTCACGTTACCGTCGGGGTCGGGGAAGTCTGGTCCCCAAATGGCGAGCACCATCTGGCTCTTTTGAGCGCGGTAGATATTGAGCAACTCGGATTGCTGAACCCGCTTGATAGTCAACTTCAGCCCGATCTTCGCCACATCAGCCTGGATTTTGGCCGCCAGCGTGCTCCAGTCAATGCCGCCGGGCGCTGTGCCAGTCGGAATCAGGAATTCAATCTCGGTTCCTTCTTCCACATGCGCCTTCGCAAGCAAATCCTTGGCCTTGGCGATGTCCTGCGTGAATGGGTTCTGGCCAGTGTGTCCAAACAAACCGGCTGGGATGATCTCCTGTGTGATCTTGCCATTGCCGCCCAGCAGCGTGTTGACATCGTCGTAGTTGATCGCATAGCGCATGGCTTGGCGGACCTCGACGCTGTTCAGGGGCGGTGACGTAGCGTTCATACCGACATAGATCAACGCCGTCGAGACGGCCTTGATGATCTGCACGTCGGGGTTGCCCTCTAGTGCCTTGACCTGCTCAGCGCCGAGGCTCTGCACGATATCGGCCTCACCGGTCTCGATCGCCGACTGGAGATTGGCCAACTCGGTGATGTTGCGCATGATCACGCGCTTGATCGCCGGGTGCCGGCCCCAGAAGTTCGCGTTGACGTCCAGCACGGTCTGCGTGCTGCGCTGCCAGCTGCTCAGGACGTACGGGCCGCTGCCGGCGGAGTGATCGTTGAGCCAAGTCGATCCAAAATCGCTGTCGGCATGCTTCTCGACGATTGCTTTCTCGACGACAGCCGCGACACTGAAGCTAATAACCGCGAGGAAGACCTGCGGGCTGGTACTCTTGGCCAGCTGCACCTGGAACGTCTGCGGATCGACGGCCGTGAAGCTGTCCTGCTTGAGCCCAGCAACATTGCTGAGCAAGAAGGCCGGCGATTTGTTGAGATCGAGCACGCGACGCCAGGAGTAGGCCACATCATCGGCGGTGACCGGGTTGCCGCTGGCGAACGTGGCCTGCTTGTCGAGCTTGAAGATTAACGTCCAGCCGTTAGCTGCCTCCTTGATATTCCAGGAGTTCGCCAGCAGTGGTTTGATCGTCGGGTCGCCCGGCGTGAGCGTGACGAGTGTCTGGTAGACGCTGCCGACGACCTGGATACCGCCGAACTCATAGGCGACGGCTGGGTCGAAGGAAATCTGATCTGAAAGGTCGGCGGAGAAGAGCAGCGTCTCTTTCGTGTCGGCGGTTGCCGGTGCGGTGATTGGTAGTCCACCAGCGGGCGCCGAGTTGGGCGTCGGCGAGGCAGCCGGGGCACTGCCACCGCAAGCGGCTAGCAACACACTGAGCGCGGCGACCAGTGCAAGCATGCGCGCGACTAGCATCGTCCAAGGCATTGGGGTCTCCTTTCTA
>JACMIM010000626.1 GCA_014381165.1 Roseiflexaceae bacterium | reverse complement strand
TGCTAAACGCTTCGGCCTCACGCACGGCTGCAATCAGTGCATCGTCGCTGCGTGCCGTGCGCAAGCGGGCCAGCAGGTCGGCCAGTGTACGCTCGTCAAGCGGGCGCTGGCGGGCCAATTCACGCACAAAGGCCGCGTCATCTTCAATAGGTGTGATGCCAGCGCCACGCGCCAGCCTGCGTTTGAATGCGCTGTAGAAATGGCTGGCGATATAGGCGCGCTTACCGCCACGCTGAAACAGATCGGCCATGCTGGTGACATACTCGGCGCTGCTGCGGCGGGCCAGCTCGGACATCAGCGGCACCGGCCGCCCAAAGCGCCGCCCACTCAAAATAAGATACAGCACCACGGCAAGCAAGGCATAGCTGGCTGCCCAGCCGAGTGGGCTACCAAACACCAGGCTGGTGGTCGAGGGCGGCTCATAGTAGCCCAGGTGATATTCGTCGAACTGGATGCGCCCGCCGGCAGGCACGCGCCGCAGCAGATTAAGCGCCAGGGCGGCATTGCCGGGATCGCGCAGGCCAGCGTTGGTGAATGGATATGTCGCGGTGCTCAGGTAGATGTAGCCGCGCCCCTGCTTGAGTCCAGCCAGCACGGTCGCGTCGTCGCTGCCCAGCAGCGGCACCAAGTCGGGGCGCTCCGGCGCAACAATCATGCGCCCGGTATTGACCAGCGCTGTTTCGACCAGTGGCGCGTTCAACACCGGCTGGCGCGGTGTGGCTTGCTGAATGGGCTGTTCGAAAGCTGCCGTGGTGGTGTAGACCTCGAACCGGACATCCAGCCGGTCGAGCAGCGCATTTGGCGCGCTGAACGCAACGGTCGCATCGTCGGCCAGAATCAGCGTGCCGCCAGCCGCGACCCAGGCCAGCATGTCGTCGGCCTGATCCGGGCTAATCTCCTCCGTCGGGTTCAGAATAAACAGCGCAGCATCACGCTCTTCCAGCGCAAACTCGCGGTACTCTAGCCGCTGCGGCGCATATCCCAGCGCCTCCAGCCAGCGGAACAGCGCCGCAGCCCCGCCCTGCTCGGTCGAGCGCGCGGTCGGCTGGTCTGGCTCGACCTGCGGCGGCGCAAGGCGCGGGCTGATCAGCACAAAGCCGATCAGCGCAGCAAACAGCCCAACAAGTATGAAGATGTCACGTCGGTTCTTCAAAAGCCATCCTGTTGACAAGCTGACAAGATGACGAAACGCATTGCGCCTGTCACCTTGTCACCTTGTCACCTTGTCACCTCGTCACGTCGGCCCGCAGCGCCTCGATCTGCTTGCGGTATGCGTCGAACGCCGCATCGTCGAGTGGGGCGTGGCCGTACCAAACCCGGTCGAATGTTTCGACGATCGGCTGGAGGCGGCCACGCAGCAACGGATTGTCGCCCACGCGCTCCAGGTATTCGCGGTTGGTTAGCGCCCGGTCGTAGCGCAGCAGGTCGCGTTCGTCGAGCCAGAGCAGCGCCGACAGGTACAGAAAGCGCATGCCGGTGCGATGGTCGCCGCCGCGTGCAGTTTCACTAGCCTGCTCAAGCGCGCTCTTCGCAGTCAGGTTCGCCTCGGGGTCAGCGCTTTTGGCGCGGGCGTTGGCCACCACGCTGCGGCGCAGGCCGATCAGCAGGTAGATAATCACGGCCAGCAGCAGCAGCACGCCGATCGTGCCGATCACCCAGGCGATCGGCTCGCCGCCAGCGTTCACGGCTGAACCCACTGGCTGAAAAAGGCCGTCGAGCACGCGGCCAAGCCAGTCCAGCAGATTTTCCCACCAGCTCAGGTCGACTGGCGCAGCCTCGCTGAATGGCGGGTTGTTTACGATCGCGTCGAGCCGAGCAAGCGCGTCGGCTGGGGTGGCGCTTGCGGGCAGGGCGAGTGCGTCGATCGTGGCACCCAGGCGGGCGGCGATCGCAGCAAAGTCGGGGTCGTTCGAAGCCAGCGCACCCTCCAGCCAGCGCGTGTCAGCCGGTGCGCTGCCGCCGCCAGGCAGATCAACGGTGGTAATTGCCGCGAGCTGCCCGGCCACTGTTTCCAAGCCAAGCCGGTCGCTGCGCTGGGCGGCGGCAGTGGCAGCGCGCAGCAGTGCCTCGTACTCGTCCATGCTAGCGGGCTGAGGGAGCGCGGTGGCGAGAAGCAGGATTGCGTGTTGTAGAGCGATCACTTGGCCACCTTATTGGCAGATTGGCCCGACGCAGCCGACCCGGCGCAGTGGACCCGACGCGGAAGCGCCGGGCG
>JACMIM010000625.1 GCA_014381165.1 Roseiflexaceae bacterium | reverse complement strand
TAGGGCCGTACGGGGCGATTCTGGCCGACGACGACGGCACACGCGTTGCGCGGCTGAGCGCGCTGCTGCGTATTGCAGAGTACCTTGAGCGCAGCAAGGGACAGGTGGTGCAGCGACTCGACGTGCGCGTGCGCGCAGAGGGCGTGCGGGGAGAGGTGGTGGCGTCGGGCGACGCCAGCGTAGAAATCTGGGACGCCAACCGGCGCAGCAGCTTGTTCCGCAAGGCCTTTGGCCTGCCGATCGAGATCGTGGCTCGGCCGTAGGGGCAAACCTTGTGTTCGCTCAGCGGAACGTCCCTACAGCCCCTGGATCTGATCGAGCAGCGCGCCCAGTTCCTGAATATTGAAGGGCTTGTTGATATAGGCGTCGGCGGCGGGCGATTCGGGCGGAATGTGGCGCAGGAACGCCGCGCTGATCAGCACCACCGTGGTATTGGCCAGATCGGGCTCGCTGCGAATGGCGCGCAGCAGCCCGTAGCCATCCATCACCGGCATCATCACGTCCGAGATAATCAGCGCCGGGTGATGGTGCCGCGCCAGCTTCAGTCCCTCGGCGCCGTTCTTCGCGCGCAATGCTGCGTAGCCGTACTCCTCGATCACCTCGACCAGCAGTTCGGCGATCGTCGCCTCGTCCTCGACGACCAGGATCAGCAGCGGGTTCGGCGATGGCTTATCTAGCTGCGCGCCGGGATGCGCGCGCGGCTGGATAAGCGGCGGTAGCGGCAGCGACATAAAGTCGCGGCTCTTGTCGTGGCTTAAATATACTTTGCGGTCTGCAATCATAAGTATTTGTGCGACCATCGTGTGATTCAGAATCAGGCAACAGCGCTGATATTTCAGTAGCTTCTTTAGTATAAGCACGCTATGTGCCACTGACATCGGCCGCAGTTGTAGCACGCGATCCGTCATTAGGCGGAACTTCATCTATAATTATCCCGTAGAGGCGCTTTTGTGGGCGCCATTACCGCAAAGGAGCAAGCGATGACTACATCTGGCTTGACGATCGAGAAGCTGACAGAGGGCAGCGGCAACGCGCCCAAAACCGGCGACACCGTGCGCGTTCACTACACTGGCTGGCTCACCGACGGCACAAAGTTCGATAGCTCGGTTGACCGCGGCAGCCCCTTCGAGTTCCCCCTTGGCCGCGGCAAGGTGATCCGCGGCTGGGACGAGGGCGTGGCCACTATGAAGATTGGCGACAAGGTACGCCTGACGATCCCGCCCGAGCTGGGCTACGGCGCGCGCGGCGCCGGCGGCGTGATCCCGCCCAACGCCACCCTGGTGTTCGAGGTCGAGCTGCTGGGTATTAAGTAGGACATACTAATAAAATGCAGATACACGCAGCGCTGCGTGTATCTGCATGCTATCTACGCAATGATGTTCGCTGGTCCAGATAAGTGGGCTTGACTCCGGAACACGGCGACGTTATAATGAAAGTGCTTTTACAAAAGAACACCTCATAGGTGCGACGACGGCGCCAACCGCTATGGGAAGTGCGACGATTTACGATGTTGCTGAGCACGCCGGTGTCAGCATCGCGACTGTATCGCGCATGCTCAACTCCCCGCACAAGGTAAACAAGGCGACTCGTTCGCGGGTGCTTGCGGCGATCGACGCGCTTGGCTTTGTCCCTAAGGCTGAGGCCACGGCGCGTGCGCGGAAGAGTGCCGGGCGTATCGGTGTGCTGGCGCCTTTCTTTACGTACCCATCGTTTGTCCAACGCTTGCGCGGCGTATCCGAGATCGTAGCTGGCTCGTCGTACGAGCTTGTTATCTACAATGTCGACACCGTAGCTCGCCGTGAAGCATACCTGGCAAGTCTACCCATAGCCCGACGCTTGGATGGATTGATCATCATGGCGTTGCCGTTTGGCGCTGAAGCGGCGAGCCGGCTGGTTTCGCACGGGCTACAAGTCGTTCTGATCGAGTGCGCCAATCCGTTGTTCAGCAGTGTCGAGATCGACGACCGAGAGGGCGGCCGGATCGCTGGAGAATACCTTGTCGATCGAGGATACCGGCGGATCGGCTTTGTCGGGGACTCGCAAGTGCCTGAGTACGCAATACCAACAAGCGAGCGGCGGCTAGAGGGACTTCGCGATGCGCTGCGCGTACGTAGCATAGATATCCCCGAGCGCTACGTTACGCGCGCGCCGCATGGAATGGAGCCGGCGCGCCTGCAAACGCTTCAGCTGCTCAACCTTCCCGATCCGCCCGAGGCGATCTTTGCGCCGAGCGACACGCAGGCGATGGGTGTGCTGAAGGCCGCCCGCCAGCGTCAGCTACGTGTGCCAGAGGATCTGGCCGTGATCGGATTTGACGACATCGACGCTGCCGATTACATCGGGCTGACGACGGTCCACCAGTCGCTCGATGAGTCTGGGCGCGTCGCTGTCGAGCTGCTAATGACCTGCCTCACCGATAGGACGCGAGGTATGCGGCGTATCCAACTGCCGCTGACGCTCGTCCGCCGGGAAACGGCCTGAGGTTATTGCAGGTTGGCCTGTTGTCATTTACCCTCCTGCGCTGCCCCGTTGCCATTCCTGCTGTTTCGCACCACAACGCGGCCCTGCGCACTCTTGAGGTTGGTGGTATGTTTCCTGCCGTCGATGCGACGGCGAGAGGCAACCACTAACCACGATGTTTCTGGCACCAGTCGGTTGCTGCGTGTCACAGCGTAGCCCGTTGGCACTGAAAGGAGGTGCGCGGAAAGACACGGCCATTTGTTCCCTGTCGTTTGTGACGTCTCGCATCAAAGTGGATCAGACACCAAGGAGTAGACAACGTATGCGCTCCAAGAAATTCCCGCTCCTGTTTCTGGCGACGATCGCCAGCTTGATTCTGGCCGCGTGCGGCGGTAGCACCGCCACCGTTCCTGCGGCAACACAGGCTCCCGCTGCGGCAGCTACCACCGCTCCGGAGGCTCCGGCCGAGGCTACGACAGCTCCGGCCGAGGCTACGACGGCTCCGGCCGAGGCTACGACGGCGCCTGCTAGCGGCAGCGCAGCCGGGGCGACCGACTACAGCAAGATCGGCAAAGAGCTAGCCGACGCGTTTGCCGGAACGTACAAAGGCACCACGGTCAGCCTGGCTCACGGCCTCTCCGGCGACGAGGAGGTCAAGTTCAAGGCCACCTTTGAGGATTTCCAGGAAAAGACCGGCATCATCATCAACCTTGTTCCCGCCGGAAATACCCCAGAAGCCATTAGCGTCAAGGTACAAAGCGGCACGATCGAAGATATCGTCAACTTCCCACAGCCGGGCCTCATGGCCACCTACGCTACGCAGGGCAAGATCATCGACCTGAACACGGTCATCAATCAGGATTGGCTGAAGCAGAACTACAACCAGGGCTTTATCGATACCAACACCGTCCCTGGCGCCGACGGAGCCCCAATCCTCGGCGGCGTGTTCGAGCGCATCAACTTCAAGAGCGCCGTCTGGTATCCCAAGAAGGCCTTTGACGAGGCAGGCTACACGGTTCCTACCACCTGGGAGGAGCAGCAGGCCCTGATGGACAATATCGTCAAGGACGGCGACACCCCCTGGTGCATTGGTATCGAAAGTGCTGGGGCCACCGGCTGGCCGGCGACCGACTGGGTCGAAGATATCATGCTCCGCACAACCTCGTTGGAGAACTACGATAAGTGGACCAAGGGTGATCTGGCCTTCACCTCGCCCGAGGTCAAGAACGCGTTCAAGATCTTGACGGACATCTGGTTCAACGACGAGTATGTCTATGGCGGCCGCACGGCCATCGCCACCACCAACTTCGGCGACGCACCGACACCGATGCTACAGGACCCGCCCAAGTGCTGGATGCACCGCCAGGGCACATTCATTACCAGCTTCTTCGAGAGGAACAAACCAGGTGTGGCGGCTGGCGTCGACTACGACTTCTACTATCTGCCGCCGATCGACCCGCAGTACGGCAAGCCGGTGCTGTTCGCGGGCGACCTGTTCAGCATGTTCAATGACCGCCCCGAAGTCCGCGCGCTGATCCAGTACTTCACAACCTACGAGTCTATCCAGCCCTGGATCAAACTCGGCGGCGGAGCGATCTCGCCGCACAAGAATGCCGTGCTTTCGGACTATACCACTGACCTGGAGCGCAAAGCGGCGCAGACGATCCTCGATGCGGATAGCGCTCGCTTCGATGGATCGGATCTGATGGCCGGTGAAGTTGGCTCTGGCACCTTCTGGAAGGGCGTCACCGACTACATCAGCGGCAGCGCTAACGAGGATCAGGCGTTGGAAACCATGCAGTCCGGCTGGGCCAACGTCAAGAAGTAACGTATCACTGCGGGGCAGGCCAACACCTATTCGCCTGCCCCGCGCTGAAAAACTCTTTCACCAACTCGTCTAAACTGCCCCAGGCCACCGACTGGCTTGATTACGGGAGGTCGAAGATGATCCAACAAACGCGCGAAGCTGGGAAGCGGCCCCCATCCTCTGCCGCAGCTATCGGCTGGAATGCAGGACAGTTCGTCATAGCAGCCCTTGGCTTAGTTGTGGTGATTGGGCTGATGTGGCTGGGGTTCCTCTACTTGCGTGGCACTAAAACGGCCAGCATCGCCAATGCGCTGATCGCCATCATCTGGGGCGTGGGCGGGGTGGCCGCCCTAATTACCGTGACGAATCTGCTGATCGAGTCCCTCCCCAACATCTGGCGCGGCCGGCTCTTGCCGTTCCTGTTTTTCCTGCCGGGCGTGGGCATTTTATTCTTGTTTTTAACGATACCGACGCTAATTACGCTGTATCAGAGCTTCTATAACAGCGATTCAAGCGAGTTTGTCGGCTTGCAAAACTACATCGCCACCTTTACCGACCGATCGATGCTCGAGTCGTTTCGCAACAACCTGATCTGGCTGTTTTTGGGCACTGGCTTCTGTGTCGGCTTCGGGCTGCTCATCGCTGTTCTGGCCGATCGCAGTAAGTTTGAAGTTGTTGCCAAAGCGATTATCTTCCTGCCCATGGCGATCTCCCTGGTTGGCGCCAGCGTGATCTGGCGGTTCATGTATGCGTATGCGCCTGCTGACCAGCCGCAGATCGGGGTGCAGAATGCTCTCCTGGCAGCTTTTGGAATCCCGCCCCAATCCTGGCTAACGCTGCAACCCTGGAACAACCTATTCCTGGTGGTGGTGATGATCTGGGGCTCAACTGGCTTCTGCATGGTGCTGTTTTCGTCGGCGCTCAAGGGCGTGCCGGCTGACTTGCTTGAGGCCGCGCGCGTAGATGGGGCGACTGAGGTGCAGGCGTTCTTCAGGATTATCATCCCGTATATCCAAGGCACTATCCTGACGGTTACGACCACCACCGCGATCGGAACGCTGAAGATCTTTGATGTGGTATACGTGATGACCGGCGGCCAGTATGGCACCTCGGTTGTGGGCACCGAGTTCTACCGCCAGTTCTTCACCAACCGCAACTTCGGCTACGGCGCAGCAATCGCGATCGTGTTGTTTATCGCCATCTCGCCGGTGTTGGTGTATAACTTACGCCAATTGCAAAGCCAGGAGGGCTTCTAATGGCAACAATGGCCAAAGTAAACACCGGCAGCGCCCGGCGCAACCGAGTTGTTGCGAGCATTCTGGTCAACGGGGTGTTGGCGCTGATCTGCCTGGTCTGGCTGGTTCCGCTGCTTGGTTTGCTGGTTTCTTCCTTCCGCGAGCGCGCCGATATCGTTTCGAGCGGCTGGTGGACGGTCTTGCCCCATCAGGAATATGTAAATACGACACAGGTGCAACTAACCAGGGGATTGCCGCTGGATCAACCGATCGAGGTTGAAGGCGTTGCGCTTACGGATGATCAGCTGCGAGCCGGATATAGCTTGCCGGATGGGCGCCGATTGATCTGGGCGAACCGCCGAGCTCGGTTGGTGAATGTCCAAACCCAACAGTGGCTGACAAACGCCAATTTCACTCTGAGCAATTATCAAAACGTGCTGCTTGGGCAGCAATATACCTACGCGCTCGCTGACGGTACCACCAGAACCGAGCAGGGCGAAAACATGAGCAAGGCGTTCATTAACTCGATTACGGTCACGATACCTGCTACCGTGATCCCGATCTTGCTAGCCGCCTTTGCCGCCTATGCGTTCGCCTGGATGCGCTTTCCTGGCCGGAAGATCATGTTTGCAATGGTGGTGGGGCTGCTTGTTATCCCAGGCCAAGTAGCCTTGATTCCGCTGCTGCGGGCATTCAGCGGCCTGCAGATCAACGGCACCTTCCTGGCGCTTTGGCTAGTCCATACCGGCTTTGGGTTATCGCTGGCGATCTATCTGCTTTACAACTATATAAGCGGGTTGCCGCGCGAGATTCTTGAGTCGGCCTTTATTGATGGCGCAACGCCCTTTACGATCTTCACGCGCCTGATCTTGCCGCTGTCGGTTCCAGCGCTGGCCTCGTTCGCAATCTTCCAGTTTATGTGGGTCTGGAACGATTATCTGAACGCGCTCATCTTTCTGGGCACCGGCCCAGAGAGCCAGGTGGTAACGATCAAGCTGGCCCAGATGATCGGGTCGCGCGGTCAGGATTGGCACCTGCTGACGGCCGGGGGGTTCATCTCGATGCTGCTGCCGTTAGCCGTATTCTTTGCACTACAGCGTTACTTTGTCCGCGGCCTGCTGGCTGGCTCTGTGAAGGGCTAGTGATAGGTTCTTCAGATGAGGAGCGACGAGTAGGGGAGTGGCATGCCGCGCCCCTACCCGTCGCCCTTTGTGTGCCGTTTGCCCCCAACCGCCGAACGCGCTACAATGCCGTGATAATCGCCCGGCGGCGCGCGCGGGCGCGTGGCAGCGATACAGAGAAATAGTAATGGTGATCACCTACGACGACCTGGCCGGCGGCCTTGAGGATTCATGGGTTGCGGCGGGCCTGCACGAGCACACCCTGACCGAGGCGGTGGTGCCCGACGCGCACGACCGCACCTTCCGGGCTGAGCTGTTCCCCGAGCACCCCGAGCCGCTTACCGACACCACCGTGCCGCCCTGGGTGGAGATCGCCTTCACGTGGACAGCGCTGCACCAGCTGCGCTCCGAGGGGCGCGAGGACGTGGGCAAAGATCCGCTTGAGGTGAGCTGGGTGTACAACGTGCCTGCGCACGCCCAGGGCGAGCGCAACGACGCCGACCTGGTGCGCACCTTCCAGCGCGCGGTGCAGGCGGCCTACAAGGCCAGCTTCCCCGAGGGTGAGGCCGCCGTGCCAGCCGACCTGAGCGTGGAGGTGCGCCGGGCCTACCGCGGCAACGCGCGCCAGGCACCCGTGTACGTGCAGCTCGTCAGCACCAACGTCACCGACCTGAGCGACGTGTGGGAGGACTCCGACGAGCGCTCGCTGCGCGACGTGCTCCAGTTCGAGGTGCAGTTCGCCGCGCTGATCATTGGCCACCTGGCCGAGGTGTTTACGCCCGGCGGGCGCGGCAGCTACCGCTCGGTCGACACTGCCTAGCGGGCGCAGCGCCCGCCCCAGGCAGGGGGACTGGGGGGCGCCAAGCCCCCCAGATATCGGCCTGCGTCAGCAGGCCCTACGAGACGCCAGAGGAGGCGCTAGCCGCCTTTCACAGCGGGGTGCGGGGGCGCGGCCCGCAAATGCTATAATTGCCCCAGCAGCCCCTCACGGCGCGCGGCGCCCTCAGTAGGAGATACGCCATGTTGACCGAGTATCGCAACGAGCCCTTCGGCGACTTCAGCGGCGACCGCCACAGCGCTATGCAGCGCGCCATCCGCGAGGTGGGCGGCTCGCTTGGCCAAACCTACCCGATCGTGATCGGCGGTGAGAAGATCATGACCGACAACGTCGGCTCGTCGTTCAACCCCGCCAAGCCCCCTCAGCTCGTCGGCGCTGTTGCCCAGGCCGACGCCGAGCTGGCCCGCCGTGCCGTCGAGGTGGCCCACG
>JACMIM010000624.1 GCA_014381165.1 Roseiflexaceae bacterium | reverse complement strand
TCGGCGGCCAACACAAGTGCCGCCTCGGCCTGGGCCTCGCGCGCGGGCGCAGCTTCAGCAAGCTGCACAGCCAACGGCGCGGCAGGTGTGGCCGGCGTAGCAAACACCTGTGGAGTGGCGGCCAACGCCGCGCCCTGAGCGGCGAAACCGGCCAGCGAATCGGCAGGCGCGCGTTGATCGAGCGCGATACGCTCGCAAAACAGACAGTCACTCCAGCCCAGCCGCCGAATGTTGCCACAGGCTGAACAGCGCAGCCGCCGCTCCTCAAGCCGGCGCGGTACAATCGCCGCCAGCAGTAGCGCCCCAGTCACGCCGGCAAAGGCCAGCGCCAGCAGTGGCGGGCCAACCGGCGCTCGTGCGGTGTAACTACCCGGCGCGAATAGCCGCAACGGCGCAGTCGCAGCCTGCTCGCCAACCTGAAGCGTCAGCTCGCGCTCGGCACCATCGGCAAGTAGCGGCGAATCGACGGCGAGCAAATAGCGGGTGGCCTGCCGCTTGGTGAGTTCGGCGAACAGCGCACTGGCGGTGGCATCGTCGGCGGCGCGAGCAGTTCCCTCAGTGGCATCGGCGAGCCGCGCAAGCTCGCCAACATCACCGGCGGCAACCGTGTGCAGGGTCACGCCTAGGTCGCGGGCTAGGTTAGCGGCGCGGGCCTGATCGCCCATCAGCAGCGGCGCGTCGGCGAAGATCGCCACGCTGGCGGGGCGGCGGTTCGCTGCGCCATCACGCGCGGCGGCGTCGATTGCCAGCAGCAAGGTCGCGCCAAGCGAGCCGCCTTCGTCCGCGCCTGGCAGCGCCTGATTGAGTTGATTGATCAGCGCGTTGTGATCGTGGGTGAAGGGCACATCGTCGGCTGGCACACCTGGCATGAACAGCGCGGCACGGATGGGCGGTTCATCTGGTTGCCGGAGCAACTCGCGGGCGCGCTCGCGCAGCTCCGTGGTTGCAGCACCGCCATTATTCACGACCAGTGCCAGGCTTTGGGTGGCAGCAGGGTCGGCGGGGTCGAGCGGTACCTGCTGCACCTCCACTGGCACCGGCAGGGCTGTATCGCCGATCAGCAGCTGGAAGTCCTGCGCCGTCAGGTTGGGCACAAGTTGCTGCTGGCGGGTCAGCGGCTGGGCCAAAACGCTCAACCTCGGATACGCGCTGTCGTCGAGCTGCATGTCCAGCGCGGCGGCGGCAGTGCTCCAGGAGCGCGGCAGCAGTGTCTCGGTTTGGGCTGAAAGTTCGCGGTCTTCCACCTGCAAGCGCACGCCAAGCGGGTGATTTGCGCCGTCGGCCTCCAGCAGCGAGCTATAGCGCAGGCGGTAGGTGCCGCCCTGGGCCTCGGCGCGCAGCCGCTCGGCCAATCCGTCGAGCGCGGCGGCATCGGGGGAACCTTGATACACGCCACCGGCGCGGTCGGCCAACTGGGTCAGGATAGCCTCACCCCGCCGCAGCGATGTGCCATAGCCCAGCGCCAGCACCTGCACTCGGCGAGTTTCCGCGAGTTGGGCGGCCTGGTTCGCACCAGATGCACCGCTGCCCACAATACTGGTGCGGTCGAGTCCATCGCCAAACACGATCACAGCGGCAGGCCCGCCGCGCGCGGCAGCTCGCTCGGCCGTGGCACTAATCGCGGCGGCCACGGCGTTGTATAGGTCGGTCTGGCCACTGCGCGGCGCGGTCTCGTCAAGCGCCTCGGCGACAATCGCGCTGTCGGCGGTGAAAGCGAGCGTTTGCAGTGGCAGGCTCGCATCGGCAGCGGCGCGCGGGACGAACAGCCCCAGCTCGACCGCGCCGTTCTGGCTTAACTGCGCAAGCAGGTTTGCGCCATCGGCGCGAATCTGAGCCAGCGAACGCTCGCCAAGTAGGGCACTTAGATCAGGCACAAGCGCAATCGTGATTGGCGCAGCGACATCCAACTCCTCGAGCGTCAAGCGCTCGCCGGGGATGGTGCGCTGCTCCTCGACGATAAAATCCTCGGCACGCAGGCCGCCGACGCCGCGCCCGCTGGCGTCGCGAACGCGCACCGTCAGCGTGATCTCGGGGTGGCTGGCCGCATCGACGGCGAGAATCTCGAGCTGACTGGCTGGCTCCGCCGAGAACGCAGGCGCAGGCAGCCAAGCCAGCAGAACTACCGCACCGAGCAGCCACACACACGCAGCGCTGAAGCGCCGGGCTAGTGGATGTACGGCGTTTTGCGCGTTTGGTTCACGCAGCATTGGTGGTCTCCTCGCGCTCAAAGCGTAGGCGCTGATCGCCAAGCCGGATTGTCTGGCCGTCGGACAGTGCAGTGCTGCCAAGCACGCGCCGCTCGTCGAGCCAAATGCCATTTGGCGCACCGACATCGATCAGCCAATAGGCCTCGCCATCGAAGCGGATAGTTGCATGGTGCCGTGAGATAGAAGGCAAGTTGAGAACCAGGTCATTCTGTTGGCCACGGCCAATTTTTATGTCGATTTGAGTGATCGGGAAGCGCGCGTCTCCACCTGTATCGTCGAGCGCCACCAGGCACGCGGCGGGCGCAGGCGTGTCGAGCAACAGTGTCGGCGTGGCGTCCGCTGCCGCATCGGCTTCAAAGCGTAGCAGTGTACGGCCGATCCGCAGCTCGTCGGCGTTCTGTAGCTGGCGCTGCGCCACTTGCTGGCCATTGACCGCTGTACCATTGCGGCTGCCCAAGTCGGTGAGCGTCCAGCCCTGGGCCTCGCGCTCGATCACAGCGTGACGCGACGACACAGCCTCGTCGTCTAACACCAGTTGGCACTGCGCCGGGTCGCGCCCAACCACAAAGCGCGTGCCGAGGGCCAGCCGCTCGCCCTCGCCGGGACCATTCAGCACGGCCAGCCAGGCAGGCGCTCCGCCGCTTTCGAGCAACTCGGTCTGGGCCGGGCCGCCAAACTGGGTGATCGGCACGCCGCTAGCACTAAGGTCGCCCAACTGCATCAGCGGCGATTCAGCAGCGGCGGGAGCCAGCAGGCGGCACTCGGGGCATTCTTTCCAGCTAGGATGCTGTGGCCGACCGCACGCCACGCAGGCGCGGCCACGGCTGCGGCCAAGCCCGCCAAATGCGCCCAACGCGCCAACCAGCAGCATACCGCTGCCAACCATGCCCATCTGCATGGTCTGATCGACCGTGCGGGCCAGCGCCGGAAACGCCGATGTCGGCAGCGCGCCTGGGTTCATCACGCCAAGTGCAGCAGCCGGCTGAAGCGCCAGCGCCGCGCTTGGTACCAGCAGTAACGCCGCTGCGCCAAGGGTTATCGCTACGACCAGCGCGACCGGCAGCGAGCGCCGCCGCAGCAACAGCAGCGCCGCCACAATGATCGCGAGCGCGAGGCCGAGCACGGCCATGGCTGGAATGCCGAACCACCACGCAGCATTTGTATATGGAGCCAGCATCGGCCAGACTGTCTCGTTCATTGTCGTTCTCCGCTTCCCGGCGCGGAAGCGCTGGGCTATTGGGTTGTCGGCGCGCTTTATCTAAAGCATTCCCGACCATGAATCAGTTGATAGCAAAGAGCCATTGTGTTAATCTCCTCAGCCCTACCCCTCACCCCGCTGGGAGAGCGCTGGGGTGAGGGTGGCCGTGCTGCCCACCGCGCGCAGGGCGTCGAGCAGGGCGCGGGCGCTGGCAAAACGCTGGGCCGGTTGTTTCGATAGGCAGCGCGCCACCAGCGCAGCCAGCTGTGGCGGCACATCCGTCCGCAGTCGGTGCAAGTCGGGCGGCGTGGTCAGCAGATGCTGGAGCGCCAAATCGCCACGATGCTGGCCCTCGAACGGCGGGCGACCAGTTAACAAGGCGAAGATCAGCAGACCCGCCCCGTAGATATCGCCGCGCCGCTCGGCTCGCGCCCCGCCAGCTTCCTCTGGCGACATATAGGCCGCCTCGGTAATTGTCTCGCCCGAACGGGCCGGCGAAACTTCATCCCACACTGCGGAAAGATCGACCAGCACAAGCCGGTTCAGGTGATCGATGAACAGGTTCGACGGCGGCAACGTTCGGCAAATTGCCCCGCGATCATGTAAGTAGACCAGCAGTTCGGCCAGCTGTGCGCCGATCGCCAGCACCCGGTCGATCTCGACCGGGCCGGCGTCGATCAGCTGACTGAGCCGGTACCCAGTGGCGGGCTGCAACGCGAGAAAAAAACTCCCCGACGTGCGCCCACGGTCGAGCAGGCGAATGACGCGCTCGTGGCGCAACTTGCCAAGCACAATCGCCTCGTAACGCAACCGCGCGATCGCTACCTCGTCGTTGGCCGCCACATGCCTGATCCAGCAGCGCGCGCCGGTAGCATCCTGCGCTTCGAACAGCTGAACGCGGCCATTCTGGAGCTGGCGGCCAATCCTGTAGGTTGCGCCGCTCAGTGTGCTGTGGAGCAAACTGCCGTCGCTCATACCACCTCCACCACCTTGACGCCCGGCTGGCTGCGCCGCAACCAGATATGAAAGCTCGTGCCGCGCCCAACCTCGCTGTCGACGGTAATGCTGCCGCCGTGGGCGCGCACCAGCTCGTTGGTTACTGCCAGGCCAAGGCCGCTCTTGCCGCGCTTGCGGCCGTCGATCTGGTAGAACGGCTCAAAGATGCGCGGCAGGTGCTCCGCCGCAATACCAATACCATTATCGCGCACCGTGATCTGGGCGGCACTTTCTGTCGCGCCGACAATCAGCTCGATCCGGCCATCGGCGAGCTGTGGCACATACCGGCAGGCATTCGCGATCAGGTTGTTCAACACCTGGGCAATTCGCCCACGGTCGGCGCAGGCGTACACCGCTTCCAGCCGCGACCGCACGGCAATGCTGATGCCCTGAATCTCGGTCAGTTCGCGCTGATGTTCAGCCACCTGACCCACCAGGTCGATCAGATCGACCTGTTCCAGCCGCAGGTCAAGCGTATCGGACTCGCGGCGCGAGAGATCAAGCAGGTCGCCCACCAGCCGGGTCAGGTCGTCGATCTGCGTATCGACGACCTCGACCACCCGCACCTGATCCGGCGGCAGATCGCCGTAGCGCAGCATGCTCATCCAGCCCTTCACGATCGTCAGCGGTGTGCGCAGCTCGTGCGCGACCTTGCTGAGGAATTCGCTGCGGGCTGCGCTGACTTGCGCCAAGTAATCAGCAAGCTGGGCCAGCTCAACAGCAGTTCGCACGAGTTCGTCGCTGTTCAGCTGTGTGCCGTGGAGCAGCACATCGCCGTGAGCGCGGGCCATATGTTCGATCTGCTGGACAGAGCCGACAACACCTTCGTCGCGCCCCTCGTCTGATGTATTCGCGAAATGCGTAGCTGCCATAATCGTGACCTTATCTTGTGTTGTTCGCGGGTTCCTACTGCAGCAGCAGGGAACAGCTATCTTTGTTGTGTTAGTCGTTGGCGCTTTGCGCCAACGACTAACACAACATATTCTTTTCCTTGCCCGCCGCAGGCGAGACGAACGCGCTTGGGCAACTGCGTGTGCATCACGCGGTGTGCCTGCTTACGGCAGCTGTGCCACTGCGCCGGGTTCGCCCTGGGCTGGGGCGAAATCGGCCAGGTTGGCCTCGCTATTGGCGGCCAGCGCAGCGAAGCGCAGCTCGGTAGCTTCGCCAAGCCACTCGGCGGGCGCACGCATGGTCAGCCGCCCGCCCTCGGCAGTTACCTCGGCGGCACCGACACCCTGCCAGCTGGTGCCGTCCCAGCGCAGCACCTGGCCATCTTTATCGCCGGTGCGGAACAGCACGGTTAGGTCGGCGGCGAGTCCCGGCCAGGCTGTGCCAGTGTTGCCCTGCTGCGCGCCGTCGCCGTCGAAGAAGACCTGGTAGGTCGTCCCCGGCGCACTCGCCACACGCCCAGCTACATCGATCACCGCCACCAGTTCGTCGCCCTCGATCATGCCGAGCGCGCTAATCAAGTCGATATTTGGGTCGGCGACATTATCCGCTTCGGCAACCAGCGCGCCCTCCGGCGGCAGTGCAGCGGCGGCGGTCGGCAAGGGTGAGGGCAGTGTTGCGGGCAGCGGCGTGGTCGCTTCGAGCGCAGCTGTCGGCGCGGCGGTGGGCACCGTGGCGGCAACCTCTTCGTCCGGCGTGAACAGCACCAACAGCGAGCAAAGCATCACAAAACCCGCCAGGCCGATCGCGATCAGCGGCCACAACTTGCGGCGCGGCTTGGCCACGGCGGCGGGCGCGATCTTGAGTGGCCCATTGCATAACGGGCAGCGCTCACCGGCTGGCACGCGGCCCGCGCAGCGTGGGCAATCGACCAAGCGAGTCTGCTCCTCGGCCACGAGTTCGGCATGGGCCGCGCCCAGCGTTGCCCGCAGCGCGGTCAGGTCGGCGGGGCGATCTTGGGGGCGCTTGGCAAGGCAAGCGTTGATCGCGGCTGCCACGCCTGCCGGCAAGTGGGCGCAGCTTGCCGCAAGATCGGGGGCAGGCTCGGCCACATGCTTGACCAGCAGTTCGGCGGCGTCGGCCCCCACAAACGGCGGGCGGCCTGCCAATAGTTCATAGGCGAACACGCCAACACTGTACACATCACTCTGCACGGTCGGCGGCTGTGAGGCGGCCAGCTCCGGCGCGGCGTAGACCGCTGCGGCAAGCGTGCGGGTTGTGCCAGCCTCGCGCAGGTTGACCAGTGTCATCTGGCCAGCGTTGTCGGCCCAGAAGGCTTGGGGCCGAAAGGAACCCCACACGATCCCGGCGGCGTGCAGGCTGGCCAAGGTATCGACGGCCTGAAGCACCAGATCGAGCGCGGGTGCCGCCGCGAGGTCGCTTTCGGAAATCAGCGCCGCCAGCGATTTCCCAATCGGCCCTTCCAAGCTCAGGAAATAGTGGCGCTCGCTGCGGCCACGGTCGCGCAGCTTGGCCACACGCGGCCCGGCGGCGCGTTGCAGCAAATCGGCCTCGGCACGCAGCAGGGCTACCTCGGGCGTGCCCGGCGCTGCGATGCGCAGCAGCACCTCCTCGGTGCCGGCAAAGCCCCGGTAAAAGCCCTCGCCAAAATGGTCAAGCGACGGCCCGAGCCGGTAGACTTGGCCACTTGTTCCGCTCGTCAACTGCTCCATATATCCCCTCAGATTGCAGATTCCCTCACCCCCTGCCCCTCTCCCACTGAGAGAGGAGTCCGGCTCCAGCTCCCTCTCCCCGCTGGGAGAGGGCTGGGGCGAGGGTGCAGCTTGCGAATGCTACAATTGTTTTTAGGCTGCCCGCGCGATTGGCGTGCGCTCCTGCACCTGGCTGGCCAGCTTGCGAAACGAGCGCGCCATGGGCGAATCGCCAGCCTCGGCGATCAACGCGCCAGTGTTGGCGAACGGCTGGAGCGCGCGGTAGTCGGCAGGTACCTCGCCGATCATCTCGTAGCCCGTGAACAGGCTGCGAATATCGTCAAGACTGATCTCGGATTTGCGGCTGGACCGGTTGACCACATAGCCAATGCTTTCGCGGCTGACGCCCAAATCGGTCAGCAGCGTCAGCGCGGCGCGAGTGGCGCGAATGCTTGGCACGTCGGGCGTGCAGACCAACAACACCAGATCCGACATCTCCAGTGTAGTCAGCGCAACATCGTCCATGTACGCGCCGGTGTCGACCGTGATGTAGTGGTAGTTGCGCCGTAGCGATTGCAGCGTGCGCCGCGCCAGCACCGAGAGAATCTGCTTGATTTTCTCTTTCTTGAGTAGCATCTCAAGATAATCGGTCTTGTCGGCGTCGATCTGCACCGAGCGCCGCTCGCGAATACGCATCAGCAAGTCGTCGATCATGGTGGCGCGGTCATCCTCGAGCACCTCGCGCTCCAGCAGATCACGAGTAAACTCGGTGCGCTCACTATCGAGCGGGGCCGGCAACAGCCGCAGGCCATTGCCGATTGGCGGCGCAATGCTTTCGAGATCGGTACGGGTAATCCCATCGAGCACCGGGATCAGCTCCAGCACCGACTGATGCGCGACATGGCCGACCGCCGCATCCAGCCCGCCAAAGCGCCAGTTGAAATCGGCCAGCATTACGCGGCGGCGATCGTCCTGGTGCGAAAGCGCCATCGCCAGGTTAGCGGCCACAGTCGATGTGCCGACGCCGCCCTTCAGGCTGAACAGCGAAATCACACGCCCGATGCCGCCGCCCACGCCGCTGACCCGCTCCTGGATCAGGTTGTAGGCCTGCGTAATGCTGCTGATAATGTGCTGAAAGCGCAGCTCGGCATACGGCGGCTCGACCTTCAGCAGGTCGCACACGCCCACGTCAAGCGCGGTGTGCAGGTACTCGGCGTCGCGGTAGCGCGTACCATTGGAAAGAATGATCGGCGCAATGCGCGGGTGGATGTGAATCGCCTCACGGCACAGGTCGATCACGTCCTCACCTGGCAGGTTGTCGGCCACCAACATCACATCGGGGGCCTGATTTTTCAGCATTTCCAGGCAGTCACGGCCATTGGTGGAGGTTGCAATCGGGCGGGTCTCGCCGCTCTGCTCCAAAAAGGCCCACAGCCGCTCGCTCAGCGCCGTGTCGTCGGTGGCGATCAGCACCCGGATTTTGCGCTGGAGTTGCCAGTCGAAACTTGTCAGCATAACTACCTCGGCTGCGACGGCGTGCCATCGGCAGGCGCGGTCGGATTATCATCGGAAGTCTCGTCCGGGGCGGGCTGCTCGTTGAGTGTGCCGATCGACGGCGTGCCGCTGCCGTCGGTGGTCGCGCCAGGAACGTCGCTCGACTCCGGCGCTGGCACAGTCTCGCCATTCGGCGTTTCCGGCTGGCCAACCGTGCGGCGCTCGCCAATGTAGTTGGCTGGGTCGACATTTGGCGTCGTTTCCTCGTCCAGGCGGCGAATCACCAAGCGCAGTTCGTCGGCAAAGTTGGATGCATGCGTCACCGTCAGAGCCTGGTCGGGGTCGAGTTCTAGCGTCACCACGGTCGAGGGAGCCAGCTTGACCTCGCCTTCGACACCGGCGGGAAGGTAGGTCTGGCCGCCAGTGCCGCCCTGGGCCGGCAGCAGCGTGTCGACCGCCAACACCTTGACGTTTTGCAGCAGCATCTCGGTCGAGCGCTGGCCCTCCAATGTGATATACGAGACCACCAGATCGACATAGTTGCCCTGGCGCACGCTGTTGCCCACGCTGGTCACGCTATCGACCGCGATCGCCACGGCGCGGCGGCCAGGCTCAAGACCCGAGTTGCGCGAGACCATGTTCTGCTGCACATACTCGCCCGGCTCGATGTTAATCAGCGCGGTCGTGCCGCCATCGACCAAATCGGCAGGGTTGAGCACATAGCTCGGCGCAAGGTATTTAACCGGCAGTTCCTTGGTGGTCAACATCTCTGGTGTGATCAACGCGCGGGCCGGAATCGGCTGCGCGGCCACCACCACAATTTGCTTGACGCCGATCTCGGCTTCGAGCGCGGCCAGATAGGTGAAAAAGGCCAGACCGGCGACCAACGCCAGCACGCCAGCAACGGCAGAAAGCATCCAGCCGCGCCGCCGGGTCTTGCCGGGGTCGATCACCTGCTTCGGCGGGGCATTCACGCCCTGCTGGGGAACAGAGATAGCCATCTATAGGCCTCCTCGTTGGCGTATGCCACCCCGGCTGACGTGAGCCGGCCGGTTGATACGCTCGATAATTGCAATGATACCGGCCACATGGGCCTGTTCAGGCAGCCAAGTTAGCTCGACACAGCCGCTGGGAAACGTACTGTTCAGTCCAACGCCAGCCTGGCTTGCCGCTAGCCCTAGCTGGCCAGCTTTGCCAAGTTCACGGTTCAGCGCTTGCAGCAGCCGCCCGTCGGAAAAACTGACACAGTCGGGCTGGCGCGTGCTAAGCGGGCTTTCGGGCGCAGTCAGCGCTTTGATCACGCTCCAACTACCGGCCAGCCGACCAAGCATACCGCTGGCCCGATCGATCTGCCAGAGCTGCTGGCCGCCGAGCTGAAACCCATTCGGTTGGCGCAGCCGAACCCGCTCGATTGGGCCGCGCGAGCCAGTCACATACAGCGCACGCACCTCGACCTGAAGTTGGTCGAGCAGGGTGACCACCTGGGCCAAGCCAAGGCCGTTGGCAGCGGCGCGGGCAGCGGCAAGCACAAGATAGGTGTAGCCTGCACCAAGCGCCGCCGGCTCGTACACGGCGACCCGCGCTGTGCTGTGCGCGAACGCGCCGTCGGCCATCAGCACGCTACGGGCGGCCAGCGCCGCGCGGCCAGCTGGATCGTACTGGCTGACTGGCTGGATGACCAGCACGCTTTGGCCCTGGCG
>JACMIM010000623.1 GCA_014381165.1 Roseiflexaceae bacterium | reverse complement strand
TATTATGTATTTCCTTGATCGCCGCAGGCGACATGAAAACTTTTGGGCAACTGCGTAACTCCTAATCAGAACTTTCGCTTGCTACCAAAATTTACTCTTTTCTTAGCATTTTTTTGCGCCACAGTGCAAAAAAATGCTAAGAAAAAAACAATTCCTTGCCCGCCGCAAGCGAAAAAGACGCTTTAAGCGAAAGTCCTGCTAATATAGAATGAGGAGTTCTCATGATTGACTTTGGCCCAATGTGGAACAAGAGCCGCACACTGAGTTCGATGACGGCGGAGCTAACGAGTTCCGACCTGCGTGCCATGACCGACCAGATGATCGACACCATGCAGCAACTGATCAGTGAGTGCGAGAATGCCGATGTAACATTTGTGCCAGTCGATCCAGAGGCCAACGATAGCTTTGCCGCCGACGGAGCGCTAGTCGACCTGCCCTGGACGCTTGGCCATGTGATCGTCCATGTCACGGCTTCATCGGAGGAAAGCGCATTCCTGGCGGCGGAGCTGGCCCGTAGTGTGCCGTTCCACGGGCGTTCGCGCTACGAGACGCCTTGGGAACATGTGACGAGCATGCTCCAGGTTCGCCAGCGGTTGGAAGAAAGCCGGCGAATGCGGATAGCGAGCCTAGATCTGTGGCCGGATGATCCAGACTACACGACCCTACGGCCAATTGACTTTTTGGATGATGCGCTCGATGCACGCGCGCAATTCGTGCTTGGTCTCGCGCACGACGACCAGCATTTGGGGCAGATCGCGGAGATCGTGCGCCAGGCTCGCCAGGCGCGCGGGTAATGTTGTAGGACGCTACAAGGAGTCATGCAATGCAGCGATACGCGCAGCTCATCGGCGTCAAGCCAGAGCAGATCGAAGCGTATGAACGCATTCACGCGGGGGTTTGGCCGGAGGTATTACAAACAATCCACGATTGCAACATCCGTAACTATTCGATCTTTCGCCATGGGCAGCTCTTGTTCGCCTATTTTGAGTATGTTGGCGAGGACTACGCCGCTGACATGCGCCGCATGGCCGCCGACGCCAAAACGCAGGAGTGGTGGGCGCACACCGACCCTATGCAGGAGCCGCTGCCGGAACGGCCTGTAGGCGCATGGTGGACGCCGCTCAAGGAAGTGTTTCACACGGACTGATGCAGATTACAGATTCACGCTTTGATACTAATTGCATCGTGTGCGGTAGGCCCCGTGGTATACTATTGCCATGAAAAAAACACGCCAAACTTGGGAATTTACAATCCTCATTTTCGCTGTAATCGTGACCACCGCTACTATGCTAGCCTATCGGCTGATGATTACCTACAACTTCACGCTGCCCGGCTATGCCTGGGCACTGATGGTGATCGTGAGCGCGCTGGTGGCATTTGGACCGCGTCTGCTGCCTCGGCGGCGCTAGCGCAGCGAAGAACCATTGCGGCGTGGTGCGGAACCCGGCGCTGAAGCGCCGGGCTATTGGGTGTTTGAATGGGGGCAATGTGGGACACCGTTCTTGCACCGTTTTGCTTTGGCGATGATTCGTCTGTTACTTCGTCACCTCGCGCCGCTGGCGGCGCTGCTACTATTCCTCTGCTTTGCACTGCCCGATCTTGATCTGCCTGGGTTGCATTATGACGAGGCGCTTGAGGCAGCGACTCCGGCAGCGCTGCTTCTAAACAACCAGCCAATTACAGGTATCAATAATGGTGTTGTGCAGATTGGTGGCCTGCGGCTGCCGCTGATGGTGCAGAACCATATCGGCGCGGCGCAGGTATACGCGGCCATGCCGTTTGTGGCGCTGATGGGGCCAACCACGCTGGCGCTCCGCAGCATGACGGTATTCGTCGGCGCACTGACACTTGCCGGCGTGTATGTGTTGACGCTACGCTTGTACGGACGCACGGCGGCGGCGGCGGCGGTGCTGTGGCTGGCGGCTTTTCCCTCGTTTGTATTCTGGTCGCGCCAGGGCGCATTTGTGACCAACCTCGCACCATGCTTTGCGGCCTGGGCATTTGCCTTTGGCGCAGGCCTGTTGGGCAGGCAGCGCTCGCCAGCTAGCACCCGGCGCTCGGCGCTACTGGCTGGACTGTTCGCCGGACTGGCGGTTTGGGCCAAACTGAGTGCGCTCTGGCTGCTGACTGGCGCAGGAGGCTGGCTGCTACTGGTCTGGATGGTACAGCGGGCCAAAGCCAGGATTAATTGGATGCCACGCCGACAGCCAATGGTGTACGGTGGAATCGGCTTTTTGATCGGTGTGCTGCCAATTATTCTTTACAATCTCCTTTTTGGCTTTAGGACATTCGCAGCAGTTAGCGGCAGCGCATCGACCACCTATCTTGGCACATCGAACCTAGATGTGCTCGGCAACTTGCGCACGCGGATTGTGCAATTCGCCGATGTGCTGAGTTCGGGTGTGCATTTGTGGTATTTGGGTGGAGCGTTCCCGGACACGCTGGCCCTGTTATCGGTGTTGCTTGCACTCGCCGCCCTTCTGGGCGGGCTGATCGTTCGGGCTTGGCGGATCCGCACGATAGGCGCGCGACAGCCTGACATCTGGCAGCGCGATCTGTTGATGCCTTTCTTGATGCTGGCATGCGTTCTCCAGAGCTGCTTTACGATCTCGGCGCTGTGGTATACGCACTTTGCGATTGCGGTTTGGCTGCCCGCTGTGGTGGTGGGGGTCGCGGTACGGCATGCCGTGCCGCGACCTCCGGCGGCCCGGCAAGCCGTGCCCTTACACCAGGGTGGCCAGCTACTGCAGCCCGGTGGCCAGCTACATCAGCCGGGGGGCCAGCTACTGCAGCCGGGGGGCCAGCCAGCGTATCGTGGTAGCTGGCTGCGATGGGGCGTGATACTGGCGCTGGGGCTGGTGGTCGCTAGCCACGCTTGGACGAGTGCGCACTATCTCGATGCGCTGCGGCTGACCGGCGGGTTGTCGTTTCATTCGTCGGCGATCGGTGATGT